>MWDY01000250.1 GCA_002070755.1 Spirochaetes bacterium ADurb.Bin110
TCTTCAAGAATCATATCCCGAATGCAAGACATTCATCATTATGGCAGATGGCAACGAAATAAGCACCAGTTGGGAAAACAGCGGCCTTGAATCTCCGGATGTCCTTTTCGAGCGCACTTTTGCATGGTTTCAGAAAAATTGCCTAGAATATGATACCCTTACTCCTAATCAACTCCATAAAACCACAAAACCCAATAGGATAATATATTTTTCTCAATGCTATTCACAGCGGTTTAAGGAATATTGCAGAAAGACAATCAATCGATTGCCCATTGAAAATCAAGAGCATATTCAAATTTCTAAGCAATCTGTATTAGATCATCCACTTGTACATATTCTTTATCAAAAATTGAACTATGCCTCCGCTATGATAGCGCTTTTTAGGGGTGATAAATCGAGAAAGAAAGCCTCTATCGATGATATATGGAAAGCTCAATGCGGGGATCTTTTTTGGATTGGCCCCACCGGTGGAATCCTAGTTCCAGAAGCAAGGCTAGGTGCTTTTTCCTCGCTTATAGAGGCTGAAAAAACAATACGGCAGAGCAGATTTCACTCGTATCTATCATTTGACGATCTCAATTTCGATGGCTTAAAGGAAGCAATATTTCAATCTTCTGTTTATAATTGCTATTTGCAATCGGAATTTGCCTCTGTAAGCGAACTCGACTCTATAAAGACAGGGACAAACTATGCCTGTGGATGGAATGACGATCAATGCTCGACAGGCTGCTTCAAAGATTACATAAGCACCAAAGGAAGCTTCGAAAGAAATTCTATAGCAATAGAGCATTGGAGCATGGTGGAAAATCCAAAAGAAGAGTCGACCGTTCTTTTTCGCAGAGAATTTTCAGATAGATCTGATGGCCGATTTTTAATGCTTGTTTGTAGAAAGACCTATCGATTTAGAAATGACTTTTTCAGTATAGATTACGAATTGAGCAATAAGAATACAGAAGCTTGCCTATTTCGCTTTTGTACGAATTCTGAGATTATTGCCACCCCGGTTTTTGAGGATCATAGGATTGAATTAATACATCATCGAGAGAGCAAAATCTTAGATTTCAAATCACAAGTCTCCTTCGAAATGGTCGATGGTATCGGGCTTAGCAATCTTAGAAAAGCAGAGAGAGTGTTAATCCGTTCCGATTTGCCATTTTCACTGTTTGCAAAATCAAATTTTTTGCAAAAACCTGCAGTCTCTGCACAAGTTTTGAATGTTCCACCAGATTCTCTGATGTTTGAAGGCTTTTCGATCAATATTGGATGGGACTTATCTATTCCTCCCGAAGGAACAGTCTTTTTTTCTCTCTCTGTCCATCTGGAGCATTGAGGAATTAGTCGATATATATATATCTTAAATCCAACAGGGTCTTGAGGTTCAAAGATGAATTTCTTTAAAATGGGAGAATAATGGAGATGACTCAATTTCCTGAAAAGCTGCAAGGCCTTCATATTCACCTTGTGGGTGCAAAAGGCACTGGGATGACTGCACTTGCAGAGATATTAAAAAAGCGAGGCGCAATCCTTACAGGTAGCGATGTGGCTGATGTGTTCTATACTGATAGTATTCTACACTCGCTTGGTATAGAGCTTTTTGAGAACTTCGACAAGAAGAATTTACCCCTTAGCACTGATATTGTAATTCACTCTGCAGCATATTCGCGCGAAGGAAATCCTGAGCTTAAGGCAGCTACATATCGAGGTATACCTATATTCAGCTATCCTGAAGTACTTGGAGCTCTTTCCTTGAATAGTAGGTCTGCTGGCATAGCTGGTGTTAACGGTAAAACTACGACAGCTGCTTTGTCGGGCATAATCATAAAAGCATTGGGATTGCCTGCAACAGTGCTAGCCGGTTCTGCGATTTCTAATTTTAACGATCGATGTACTTTAGTCCAGGGAGATGCTTTTTTTGTCGCTGAGACTTGTGAGTACCGCAAACATTTTCTCAACTTCAAGCCTACTTGGATTGTGCTTACATCAGTTGAAAGCGATCATCAGGATTACTTTCCGACATACGAAAGCATACGCGATGCATTTGTGGAGTATGTCCTTAGTCTTCCTCTCAATGGTGTTCTAATCTTTTGCGCTGATCAGAAGGGCGCTGTAGAGGTTGCAGACATTGTCCTACAAAAACGAAAAGATATCAAATATGTAGAGTACGGTTTTTTAGCTCATGGAAAATACAGAATTCGCAATTTTCAGACCAAGGCGGGGACTAATACCTTTATCCTAGGAGAGAATTCTTTTCCGATAAGGATTCATTTGCCGGGGAAGCATCTGGTCCAGGATGCGGTTGCAGCAATCGCTCTTGTCGAGCAGATATATGAAACGGACAAATCGAAATCGTTTGGGGAATCTGAGTGGAGTTCCATAGTTGAAGCATTGGCGAGTTTTAGGGGTTCGAAGCGACGCAGTGAGATAATAGGGGAGTACGAAAAGATCCTTATCATGGATGATTATGGGCACCATCCAACAGCAATTAAGACTACAATTGAAGGAATAAAAAAATTCTGGCCTCATAGAAGGCTTGTGGTTGATTTTATGTCCCATACCTATACAAGGACAATTGCACTGCAAGACGACTTCGTTTCTTCTCTAGATAATGCAGACTCCATCTTGTTACACAAGATATATGCTTCAGCGCGTGAACAGCCAGTCTCAGGGTTCAGCGGCAAAACTCTCTATGAGAAGCTTTGCGAGCATCGTCCTGAACTTTTTCAAATAGACTTAGAAAAAGATAGCAGGGAAAAGATAATTACCTACTATAAGAATAAGACCAGAGAAGATAATAAAGGCTTTATTGCCTATTCCTACGAGCCCTTGGAAGCACTGGATGCTCTTGCTAATCTATTGCAACCAGGTGATATTTTTCTGACATTAGGTGCTGGTGATAATTGGAAACTCGCTAAGGCTCTTGCTGAGAGATTGGATAAAAAACCAGCAACATCAAAGTAATTGAAGTATTAGGAGAGCAAAAACAATGAAGAGCATGACTGGATTTGCCCATAGTCCAATATTGGAAAAGGATTTTCAAGGCACTCTTACGCTCAAATCTTACAATAATCGTTTCTTGGACATATTAGTTTTTCTTCCACCATCTGCATCTCAAATTGAGCCCTTGATTAGAGATTATTTAGGATCTCGCATACTTCGAGGCAAGATCGAGTGTACTCTTAAGTTAAGAAAAATAGAGCTCTCACTTGAAGATATTGAGCTTCAATTTCAAGCAGCCGCGCTCCTTTCGGAACAATTGCGCAAGCTTGCTGAAGCATGCAGTATAAAAAAGGACTTATCGCTCGACCTCATAACAAAATTCCCTGGCATTGTCGATATGAACACAGAGATTGATGAGAATAGCTTTTGGCCTATATTGATGCCAATTCTTGAAGAAACTTGGCAAGAATTTGAGGAGAGTCGAATTCGAGAAGGTAAAGCCACAGAAGAGAATATAAGAGGACAGCTTCAAAGATTGAAATCGAAGCTTAATGAAATAGAACTTCAAGCCGGCTCGCTCGAGAATATAGTGCATGACCAGATTGTAACTAGATTCAAAGAATTATTATCCGAGACCTATGATGAAAGCCGCGTTCTTCAGGAAGTTGCGGTGCAACTTGTTCGCCTTACTATCAATGAAGAAATTGGCCGGCTTAGAGCCCACATCGATGCCTTCGAATTGATGGCTAAGGAACCTGCTTGTGGCAAGAAACTAGATTTTCTATGCCAAGAGATGAATAGGGAAATCAATACAATAGGCTCAAAAAGCATGCTTGTCTCGGTATCTCATGCGGTAGTCGAGATGAAAGACGCTCTCGAGAACATTAGAGAGCAGCTCAGAAATGTGGAGTAAAATAGGTATGGGTATCATTGCGATATCGGGGAAATCAGGCTGCGGCAACTCAACCGTGCTACATTTGGTTGCTGAGAAACTTGGTTACGAACCAGTGAATTACACTTTTCGCAGGATGGCAGCAGACATGGGGATAAGCTTTGAAGAGCTACATAAGAAAGCGCAGGAAAGCCTCGAATATGATCGCAGACTAGACGAGCATCAGGTTATGCTGGCGCGAAAAGGCAATACCGTGATAGGTTCTAGACTGGCGATCTGGATGCTGCCTGAGGCTGATCTAAAAGTCTATCTCAAGGCTAGCCATGCTATACGTGTTAAGAGAATCCATGCAAGAGAAGGCGGTGATATCGAAGCAATAGATCGTTTTACCAAAGAAAGAGATGCGAAGGATAGGGGCCGATATCTTGCACTTTACAATATCGATATCGATGATATCTCTAGTGCTCATCTTGTAATAGACACTGAGCGATGGGCTGCAACCCAGGTTGCCGATATCATAGTAGACGCATACCATCTTATTCATTGAGGTGACCCACATGGAAGCGACCTCTATAAAAAAGCGAATTGCCTTTGTAACTGGCGCAACCAGTGGACTCGGCCTTGCGATTTCAAAATCGCTGCTTGACATTGGATATATTGTCTATGGAGCCGGACGTCGCCAGCAACCCCCTGATCTGCCTCAAGATTTTATATATGTGCCAACCGATGTTGCGCTCGATGAATCAGTAAACAAGAGCAGAGATTTTGTGCTTTCTCAGCAAAGTCACATTGATCTTCTGGTATGCGCTGCAGGCTTTGGCATAAGCGGATCGATTGAGGATACTCCTATCGATTTAGCAAAATCTCAGTTTGATGTGAATTTCTTTGGCACTGCGAGAGTAGTATCTGCTTTCTTGCCTAGTATGCGTCAACAGGGCATGGGGAGGATCATTATTGTTGGCTCTATAGCAGGAAAGACCGGAATGCCTTTCCAAGCTTACTATTCTGCAAGCAAATTTGCTCTCGAGGGTTTTGTAGAATCGTTGAGGTATGAGGTACGCAGATTCAACATCGAAGCCTGCATTGTGGAGCCAGGCGATTTCAAGACTGGGTTTACTGCTTCCAGAAAGAAGATCATAACGCCCGAAAGTCCCTACTATGATCAATTTGAAAGAGTAATAGGTGTACAGGAACATGATGAGATAAATGGATTGGATCCAGCGAAATTGGGCAAAAAGATTGCTGGATTGGCTGTATCGAGGCGCTTTCCTGCCCGCTTAACAATAGGACCATTGTTTGAGCGGTTTGCAGTATGGATTCGAAGACTCATTCCTGATGCCTGGTTTGAAGCCTTTTATAGAATGTACTATCGTCTTTGACATAGAGGTCTCGAGAATTATTTTTTTGTGCGCTATGATAAAGCCCTCTATAATAGCATAGAGAGGGGAAAGATATGCATGTTGCGACATCAGCTATAGAAAAAAAACATTTTGGCACTCTTTCGAGCGGAGAGGAAGTTTCTTTATTCATTCTCAAGGCAGGACCTTTTCAGGCAAGTTTTACTGATTGGGGAGCAACATGGGTAAGTTTTATAATGCCTAGCAAAGAAGGCCAAAAGGACGACATATTGCTTGGTTTTTCAATGCTCTCTGGATATGTAGGAAAGCACCCATATTTTGGTTCAACTATTGGTCGCTTTGCAAACAGGATAAGCGATGCCCAATTCGCACTTAATGGGATAGTATACAGACTCTGGAAAAACGACACTAGCAATCATCTGCATGGTGGCCGCAAAGGCTTTGATAAATATCTATGGAATCATGAATTATCAGCATTTTCTGGGGAACCAGCTATTAGATTTTCTAGAATAAGCCCTGATAGAGAAGAGGGATACCCAGGCACACTCTATGTTGAGGTTATTGCTTCTTTATCGTCTTCAGGAGAATTGCGTCTGCATTATTATGCTGAGACAGATGAAGTGACTCCTATAAGTTTAACCAATCATGCTTATTTCAACCTTGCTGGCGAGGGGAAAGGAACCATTTTAGACCATGAGCTTGAAATGCAAGCAAGCCTGTACCTACCTGTTGATGAATATCTAATTCCAAAAGGGGAGATTTGCCCTGTAGAGGGGACAGCTCTCGATTTTAGATGCCCAAAAAGAATTGGAAGAGATATCTTAGAAGTAGGCAATGGCTATGATTTTTGCTATATTATTGACAAGGATTACTTGCCATTAAAACCTTTCGCTTTTGTATCTGAGCCATCTACCGGTAGAAGTCTTAGTGTAGCTACCACATTGCCAGCCATTCAGTTTTATACAGGTAACAACCTAAGTGCAATAACTGGGAAAAGTGGCTCTATCTATGACAAATATGCTGGCTTTTGTCTTGAAACAGAGATGTATCCTGATTCACCAAATCAAGAGAATTTCCCTTCTTGTTTCCTGTTTCCAAGAACGCCTTGGGAACATGAGACAGTATATAGATTTGATATACAATATTGATGTAGGAGTTGGCGCATGTTAGAAGATATTGCAAAACCAATAGAAGACATAAAAGAAGACATTCTTGAAATCTGGGGGCGTCTTTGACGCGCCTTCTATAGAACAAAAGATCTATGATCTAGAGGCTCTCACTAATGTTCCGGATTTTTGGTCAGAACAGACCAAGGCTAAGAAAACCCTCAGCGAGATAAAGACATTGAGAGATCGCTTGGAAACTTGGCAAGAACTGCATAATGATATTCTTACACTTGAGGAGATGTACGAATTAGCACATCAGGAGGATCAGCAGGACATGGAGGCTGATCTTCAAGCTAGTCTTCAAGATATTAAGACACGTTTTGACAGAGCTGTGGTGATTGAACTGCTCTCTGGAGAGGCAGATCGAAATGACGCATATCTCACTATTCATGCTGGTTCAGGTGGTACCGAAGCATGTGATTGGGCCAGTATGCTTTATCGAATGTATGTCCGATGGGCTGAAATGCATGATTTCAAGGTCGAGACTTTGGACTTTCTCGAAGCAGAGGGCGGTATAAAGTCAGTTACAATCCAGATTTCAGGTGAATATGTATATGGCTATCTAAAGGGGGAGACAGGGGTTCATCGTCTGGTGAGAATTTCCCCTTTCGACGCAAACGCAAGGCGGCACACATCCTTTGCCTCTGTATCAGTAATGCCAGTTCTCGATGAATCGATCGAAATCGATATAAGACCAGAGGATATACGGATAGATACGTATCGAGCAGGCGGAGCAGGCGGGCAAAAAGTCAACAAAACAGACTCCGCAGTTAGAATTACACATTTAGCTACAGGCATTGTAGTTACATGTCAGAATGAGCGTAGTCAATATAAAAACAAGGATGTAGCTATGAGCATCCTTAAGTCAAGACTGTACGAGTATTACAGAGCAGAGCGCGATAGAGAAACTGCAAAATTTGCTGGTGAAAAAAAGGAGATCGCTTGGGGGTCTCAGATCAGGTCTTATGTTTTTCAGCCCTATACCATGGTAAAGGATCATCGGAACAAGTTTTCGGTTGGAAATGTTCAAAATGTAATGGATGGCGACCTTGATCCATTCTTGGAAGCCTACCTTCATTGGCAATGGAAAGGGGGCACCGCTGTTGAAGAGGAAGATGAAGACATATAAACCCCTTTTCCTATTAATGGTATTTCTTTTTCTCCTTATTGATACTTATATATTTGCTCAGGTTGGGCCTTCGCAGGGTCTTGGTTCTATTGCGCTTGTTTTCCCTCTAAAAATCTCGAATATGCATGATCTAGATCCATTAGAGAAAGAAAGCCTAGATTCGATGATGATTCTTTCTTTTGTGCACAATGAGCTTTCCATGCCTCAGTATTATGCGAACAATACTGTCCCCCCAGAATCAAGCGGCTTGTCAAGATTTATGGAAGAAACCTTGCGATCGCGCACAACTGTCGAGAAAATGACAGCAATTGATATTGAGACTCTAAAGAACTGGAATTGGAGTTCGATTATACAGGAGAAATCTGCTCTCTTTCGGGAAGTCTCTCTTCAGAAAGCAGATGCAGTTCTCTTTATGATGTATACTATTGAAGACAGCAATATGCAATTAGGATCTTTTCTTCTAAAGAGGACAGGGGAGTGTTACGCTTTTTTATCAAGCAGTTTTTCAGTCTTTAGCTTGCTCGATGCTGCTAGAGAGACTGTGGACTCTTTTATAGAGGAAAGCGCACTTATTGCCAAGAAAAGTTCACCCGCTTACTCGGAATTGGCGATTGAAAAAATTGATTTGCCTTCTGTTGATCCATGGGAAAATAGAGATAGATATATGAAAGCCCAATCCGCCTTTGAGACTTCAATAGGAGGAGTTGCAATTAGTCTTTCGGTCTCTTTTGTCGCTGTTGGCTTGTGGCAAATATATCGCGAGGCTGCTTATAGAAATACTGCGTTTAATAATGCAACGACGATCTCAGCCATAGTTGCTGGGACGAGTGCCGCAGTCACCGCCGCATTTTTAACAATATCGATATGGAATGCTGGTATTATGCTTGGAGCATCTCGCTGAATAATATGTACAGTTAGGAGAAAGAATGAATTTTAGGGACAAAATCAAAGCCTTATTTCACAGAAGTCAATTAAGCGAGGAAGCATTTGAAGAATTGGAGGATTTATTGATTGAGGGTGATATCGGTGCCTCAATTGCTTTTGAAGTTGTAGATACGCTTAAAAGTGTCTGCAGAAAAGAAAGCATTTCTACCCCAGAAGAGGCCAGGGGGAAATTGAAAGAAATAATGCGTCCCTTTATTAGAATCTCAGATTTCGAGTTTGATGATAAGCGTCTCAATATTGTTCTCATACTTGGTGTTAATGGTGTCGGTAAGACAACAAGCTGTGCCAAGCTAGCAAGATGGGCAGAAAACAGTGGGATAGGCCGGCCCATTATATTTGCTGCCTGCGATACCTTTCGTGCCGCCGCTATTGAGCAGCTTAGGATTCATGGACAAAGGTTAGGAGCTCGTGTAATAGCTCAACAGCATGGATCAGACCCTGGAGCGGTCTTATGGGATGCAATAGATGCTGCTAAGAAAAACAATGCGCGTCTCGTCATTGCCGATACAGCTGGACGGATGCATACCAGAGCCGATCTTCTCCGTGAACTTGAAAAACTTGATCGTGTAGTGAGCCAGAAGGCAGGAGATGTGAGCTACCGAAAGCTTTTAGTGCTAGATGCTACAACAGGGCAAAACGCTATGCGACAGGCGGAGATATTTAATGGCTCCGTCAAGATAGACGGCGTAATTATGGCAAAATACGATTCGGCTTCAAAGGGAGGCATGATCATAGCCGTAAGCAAACAATTCGGACTGCCAACAGTATTCCTTGGGACAGGCGAAAAGTATGATGATCTTGAGGCCTTTGATATCGATAGATACTTGGATGATTTTGTTGGAGACTGAGGTATATAGGTCGATGATCAAGGCTTCGGATGAAGAAAAACAGCGCTGGAGGCTGTAAGGAATGCGTTTTGAGCCGCTGCTGCGCATTGCAATTCGTTGGTCGATAACAGGAAAAAAATCGGCCCATAGCTCTGGATTGAAGTTTGCTTCTCTCGGAATTGCGGTAGGAGTTGTTGCCTTAATAGTCGTCCTTAGCGTTATGAATGGTCTTCAGCAGCAATACATAGAATCACTTCTTGAGACAACGAGTTTTCATATAAGGGCAAAAATAGAAAAAAGCAGCATTGATATATTTATAGATAACTTGCGACAAAATCGCTTGGTAAGATCGGTGATTCCCTTTATAGAGACAAATCTACTCGTACAAGGCCAGGAAGGAAGACAAAATGTGCTTCGGGTAATGTGGATAGATTCCAAGGATCTAGTTCTAGATTCCGGCTATTGTAGGGCCTTGAATATTCTTCCTTCAGCTGCAGCCAAGAGCCTAGAGGAGGGGATAATACTAGGTTCCGAAGCGGCGCAGATCTTAGGTGTATCTGAAGGATCTACGCTCACTCTAAGAGGAGCCTATGTAGATCCAGAGCAGGGAATTCAACAGTATTCCGAAAGAGTTGAAATCTCGAGTCTCTTCCGCTCGGGATACTACGAGCTTGATGCTGCGCTTGCTATTATGCCCATACAAAAAGCCAAGAACTTAGCAAACTTATCTGCTTCCACTATTCTTGGAATAAAGCTGATAAATGCAGAAAACTCTAAATCCTTTGCTTCAATGCTCGAGCATGAAAAGGGAATAATAGATATAGAATCATGGCAAGACTACAATCGCAGCTTCTTCAGCGCTCTGCATACTGAAAAAATCCTGATGTTCTTATTGGTTGGCATTATTTTTATAGTCGTAGCTATCAACATTCATTACTCGATGCGTCGCAGCATAGCTAGAAAATCAAGAGATCTAGCAATAATGGCAGCCATTGGAATGAATCAACATTCAATATCGACCATTTTTATGCTAGAGGGGATTTTGGTAGGATTGGTAGGTGCTGTATTAGGTATTGCTATTGGCATTCCAATTGCTCAGCATGTGGATAAGATAATAAATGGTGCAATTGGATTAATCGAAGCATTCATCTCTTTTCTGTATCATATTGGGCTTGTCAAGGGAGTGCCTGATCTCAGGGTTTTCTCTCCTTCGATATTCTATATAGAGGGTATTCCGTCTCGAATTTTTGTTTCCGATATAGCTCTTATCGCAGGTTTTGCGCTTATATTTCCGGTCATCGCCGTCTATCTAGCCTATCGTCGCTTTAGAAATGCATCTCCGTTGGAGGTTTTAAGAAGTGAATAAGCCAATCATAGAGTGCAGAGATTTAACAAAGACCTTTGCTTCGAGCGCTGAAGTATTGTGCATTCTCGATCGGGCGAATTTTGAAATGTTAAAGGGCGAAATATGCACAATTCTTGGCCCTAGCGGCTCCGGCAAGAGCACATTCCTTGCTATCCTGGGCAGCCTTGAACGCTTCGATTCGGGTGATGTGCATGTCGATGGCTATGATCTATCCGCGCTTTCGGAAAAATCCCTCTCTATGTTTAGGCGAAGCATTGTCGGATTTGTATTCCAGTTCCACTTCTTACTCAATGATTTCACAGCACTCGAAAACGTAGCCCTGCCGAGTTATATAGCGGGTATACAGCGGCATGAAGCATGGGAGAAGGCACGGAGACTTCTGGATATAGTCGGACTCAGTGGGCGTCTAGATCACTATCCTTCACAGCTATCTGGCGGAGAGCGGCAGAGAGTCGCCGTTGCACGAGCATTGATCAATTCTCCGTCGATTGTCCTTGCGGACGAACCTACTGGGAATCTTGATGCTTCAAGCGCGAAGGAGTTGCGATCCTTGCTTCAGGATCTTCCAGAAGCAGTGGGTACAACTCTTTTGATAGTCACACATGATCCTGATTTAGCCGCCATTGGTGGTTCTTCCTACCTCCTGAAGGGAGGCCGATTCGAATGCATCAAATAAAGCTGATTAAACTTAAGCCATTTTCTTTTCTTGGATTTCGCATGCTTTTGGGAAAACCAGCAACAGCTAGAGAAAAAGGTGCGCATAGCTCTCGCCACGGAATCTTTCTTGGTGCAATATTGGGTATTGGCATAAGCATTGTGCCTCTCTACATCGTCATTTTTGTGTCGAATGGAATGATAAAAGGCATCACTGAACGCTATCTCGAAACCAAAACAAGTCACCTCCAGATGAGTATTCCCTTCGATTTGAATGAAGAAAATCGATCGCAGAGAATAGAAACAATTAGCGCACTTCCTGGTGTTGTCTTTGCATCATTAGAGATAGATGGTTTGGGCCTTGCTGCTTCGGCCAATGGCTCGACTTCTGCGCAAATTAGAGGCTTGGACGAGTCAATTACATTAGATAGAAGCTACAGACAGTTTATTGAGATCGATGCTGGAGAGCTATTCCCTAAAAAGGAGAACGAAGTAGTTCTAGGCCGTTACCTTGCAAAAGCCCTTGGTGTGGGGCTCGGAGAAACTGTGTCGTTGATGACCTTGCGCGAAACAGAAGGTGCAGAAATTCTCCCTAAATTGAGCATTTTCAGAGTAGCTGGAATAGTGTCTAGTGGCTATCGCGAACTTGATGCTAATTGGTTCATAATCCATTTCCGAGTTGCCCAGCGGCTTTTGAATTCCGATATGGCATATGCATATATCGGAATCAAAACAAAAGATCCTTACGGACCTGATCTCGACAAAATCATGAACAATATCCAGAACCTATATCCAGTAACTCTTGTGCGACCCTGGCGAGATATAGAGCAAGGCTTATTCAAATCCTTTTCAAGCACCAGATCTTTGCTCATATTCATAATGGCTATTGCAAGCATTGTAGCAGCAGTCAATTTGGCTTCTGTTCTTGCTACTTTTGTAATAGAGCATAGAACAGAGATAGCTGTATTGCGCTCTTTCGGTGTATCTCGAAAGCAGACTATGCTCATTTTTCTTTTGGGTGGAACAGCTACAGGCATTATAGGGTGCATATCGGGAAGCGCTGTTGGTATTGTAATATCTCTTTGTATCAATCATATAATCTCAACAATTCAATTTTTGATCAATTTTTTCACAAGATTGTTCAGCCCTTCCTCTTATACAATAACCCTACTTAACCCTGATTATTATCTTGAACGAATCCCAATATCCATGAATTGGACCTATATAATTCTTATCTTATGTGTTGGAATACTAGTCAGCGCGCTTGTATCCCTTATTCCAGCATTCAGATCATCCACTATTGCGCCCGCTGAATTAATCCGCCATGAGTGACTAATATATTGAAGAGAGGCTGCAGAATTTTTAATCATGTGATACAATTTGTGCGTCATAGAGGATGAAGGGGTATTTGCAATGGCAAAGAAACAAAACCGCTCAGCGGCAGAATTGATGACAGAACAGGAACCTAAGTTTGGACAAAATGTGGGTGCAATGAGGGGGAAAGATGACACAAATCCAGAAATACAGAAGGAGAGGGAAGAGAAACTGAGAGCATTGGAAGCAGCCCGTTTACAGATCGAAAAGCAATTTGGCCAAGGATCCTTGATGAAACTAGGAGCTCACACGATTGCTCAAGGAATAGATGTCATCTCTTCAGGATCGATCCTTCTAGATGAAGCCCTTGGCATAGGCGGCTATCCTCGTGGACGAATCGTCGAAATCTATGGTCCCGAATCTTCTGGCAAGACAACGCTGGCTTTGCATGCAATTGCCGAAGCTCAGAAGAAAGGCGGAATAGCGGCATTTATCGATGCAGAACATGCCCTGGATCCGATATATGCGCGAAATCTGGGTGTCGACATAAATGAACTCTATATTTCTCAACCTGACAATGGTGAACAGGCGCTAGACATTGCAGAATCGCTTATCCGTTCAGGTGCCGTGGATATAATTGTAATAGATTCTGTGGCTGCTCTTACACCTCAAGCGGAAATTGAAGGTGAAATGGGCGATTCGCATGTGGGGCTTCAGGCTCGACTAATGAGTCAAGCTTTACGCAAGCTGGCGGGGACTCTCTCAAAAAGCAAAACAATTCTTGTTTTTATCAATCAGATACGTATGAAAATAGGTGTGATGTTCGGCAATCCCGAAACCACCACTGGTGGCAATGCCCTCAAGTTCTATTCTTCAGTTCGCATTGAAGTTCGAAGGATCGATACTATCGAAGGAGGACAGAACGAAGAAGCAATTGGCAATAGGGTACGTGTCAAGGTGGTAAAGAATAAGGTTGCGCCACCATTTCGTAAGGCCGAACTAGAGATAATATTCGGTAAAGGCATCTCTTGGAGCGCTTCTCTTCTAGATGCAGGAGTGAAGTGCAATGTAATTGAAAAAAAAGGCGCTTGGTATACATGGTCTGGCGAAAAGATAGGGCAGGGTAGGGAAAATGCTAAGGCATATCTGGAGCAAAATGCAGAGGCGGCAAAAAAAATTGAAACACAAGTGCGCGAGATATTATTTAGTCCAGATAAGTCTAAGACAACCGAAGCCATTATCTCGCAAGCAAACCCTTCTGGAACAAGTGATTCTTTTAATACAGCTGCCATTACAGAGAATTCCGAAAATAATAGCTCAAAGATCAGAACAGAGGATTTGTTCTGAAATCATATTTTGAAAAGGGGCTTAAGCGCTTGTTATCATGGAAAAAGTCTGGCTAGGACTAGGCTCAAACAAAGGAGACTCCTCTTTAATTTTGGAATCGGCCATCCAAGAGCTAGGAGGATTTCTGTTTGAGTTGCGGCGCTCTGGACTTTGGCGTTCTCGCGCACGTTATTATAGCGATCAACAAGATTTCCTGAACCTTGCAGTATCAGGTTTCACCAACCTTACACCACGCGAATTACTTATCCAGATACATTGCATCGAAGCAAATCATGGTAGGGATAGAAGTAAAGAGATTAAAAATGGCCCTCGCACTCTTGATATAGATATTCTCATATACGATCAAAAAATATTTGCAGAACCAGATTTGATAATTCCTCATCCTGGTCTCGCGGAAAGAAAATTCGCTCTATTGCCTCTTCTAGAGCTTGATTACGAATTGATTCATCCCGGGCTTGGCATTTCTCTGCGGGAATTAGCAGCCTGTCTTCCGCCTCAAGGTATTTACCCCGTGAATGACAATCGATATGATTGGCCTTACTCAGAATGACTAAAGAATTCGGCGATGATTCGATTCAAGAAAAGAATGCTCCCATCTCTAATGGCAGAACATTCTGCCTAAGCGATTTCGAGGGTCCTCTAGACCTTCTGTTATATCTCATAAAAAAGAATGAGATGAATATCAATGACATTCGTATTTCGAGCATCACTGAACAATTCCTGCAGTGCTTGGATAGTGATCCATCCGCGGATCTTGACGAGATATCAGAATTCTACCAAATGGCAGCCACCCTTCTTTATATCAAATCGCGCAGTCTTATTCCTAATACCGAAGATGAAGCCGAAGAACTAGATGATCCACGAAGAAACCTCATCGATCAGTTGATAGAATATCATCGCTTCAAGAAACTCTCTGAGCTTATGGAACAGCGTGAGATGGAGGTTGAGTGGTTTGTCGAGAGAAAGGTCGCACAGCGTACCCTTCCTTTTACAGACAATCCAGATATTGATCCTTGGATACCCGCTGATTCATGGGATTTGCTAAGGATCTTCGCTTCGATGATTCGAAACTTTAGTTCAGAGCGCATAATCGATCTCTATGAAGAGGTTAGTATCAATGAGAAAATTGCGCTTATATATGAGCTATTGGACAAAAAGGGTAGTTTTCATTTTGATGATTTAATTTCTCGAAATACTTCTGCCATGGATCTCGCATGTGCATTTCTCGCCGTGTTGGATTCGACAAAGAACAAATTGATAAGTGTTCGTCAGCATAAGCTCTTTGGCGATATAATGATAATTCCCTATTCGATGATGGAGCCTTCAAATGAACGAACAACTTGATCTTGAGGCTGCCTTAATTAGCGCGATTCTATTTCTTGAAAATGAACCTCTTTCCGAAGAAAAACTTGCAAGAATTGCTGGCTTTACACTGGAGCAGACTTCGCTTGCTCTTCAGAGAATTTGTTCAGAATTCGATCAACCAGTTCATGGTTTTGCTCCAATTAAGAAAGAGACAGGATGGATTTTTGCTCCTAAGCTAGTTTTTTGGGAACAGTTAAAAGATCACTATGGCAAAAAAAACGAGATGAGACTCTCGCGCGCTGCCATGGAAACCCTTGCCATTATTGCCTACTCTCAACCAATCACTCGTGCTGAGATAGAGGCTATTCGTGGCGTTAATGTCGATGCAATGGTTCGGCTTCTTCTTGAAAAGAAACTTATAGCAGAGATTGGCAAGCGTGATGTGCCCGGAAAACCGATGCAATACGGGACTACGCGGGAATTCCTTAGATGTTTTGGATTGAATTCGATCGAAGATCTTCCGAAACTCGATGAGGTAGAAAATACAAGATTCTCAAGACTGGAGACGCCTGAAGGATGAGTGAGCCCAAAGAGAAACCGATCCGATTACATGCTTACCTTGCTTCTCTTGGGATAGCTTCTCGACGTGCTTGTGAGGAAATGATTAGAGAGGGAAGGGTTACTGTTGATGGCGAAAAGGCATCCATTGGGCAGAGAATCATATGCAATGAAAGAATAGTGATAGATGGAGAGCCGATCGTTGTAACTCAACGGAAAAGATTTCGATATATTCTTTTAAATAAGCCAAAAGGCTACCTTTCTTCGCTCAGCGATCCATACGGGCGTCCTTGTGCTATCGATTTAATCTCAGGCAATGTGAATGAGCGAATTTACAACATTGGTAGATTGGACCAATGGTCAAGTGGTCTTCTTCTATTTACAAATGATGGAGATTTAGCTTCAAAACTAATGCATCCCTCAGGTCAGATTGAAAAAGAATATAGAATCTTGACTGATGTGCCGATTCCAGGAAATTTCGCATCAAGCTTTATGCGGGGAATTATTATTGATGGTGTACGATATCGTGCCCGCTCTGTCCGAGTCACAGGGCCCGATAGCGCTTTCATTGTTCTTATAGAAGGAAAGAATCGCGAAATTCGCCGAGTGCTAGAGTATTTCGAACTTCATACAAAACTGCTGGAGCGCATTCGATTTGGTCCCATTCGTGATCCAAACCTAGCACCAGGACAGTGGCGAGAACTAACCGTAGATGAAGTACAAGCGCTAAAATCTTTTAGCGAATTGAATCAGAAAGCTAAAGGGAAGGGACAATGAAAGTGGCAATTGATGGCCCAGCCGGCTCTGGCAAATCTACAATTGCACGCATGATTGCAGAAAGACTTGGCTTTTTATATATAAATTCTGGCAGTCTTTATCGCGCAATCGCTTTTCTTGCCCTTTGCGAAGGTATTGATTGGCGAGATATTGAGAAAATGATAAGCCTTGCTAAAAAACACCATTTCGATTATCTGGCCGATGGGTCGGTCCTTGTAGATGAAGAGAGGCTTGCGGAAGAGCTTAGGACTCCAGAGGTAGATGCTATTGTCTCTCAGGTCTCTGCAATACCACAGATTCGCGCTGAAGTGAATTCCATTATTAGAAAAATCTCAGAAGGTAAAGATGTTGTCAGCGAAGGCAGAGATATTACAACAGTCGTCTTTCCCGATGCTGATGTAAAGCTATATCTGGATGCTTCTCCTAAGATACGGGCAGAAAGACGATATCATGAAAGACTTGGCAAGCAAGTTCCTGACAAGAACGAAGGAGATGGAGTCGCTTCGATTTCAATTGAAGAAATACGAAAGAATATCGAAATGCGAGATAAGCTCGATGCTCAAAAACCTATCGGTGCTCTTAAAATCGCAGAAGATGCTATATATTTGGATACCTCTGACTTGACCATAGAGCAAGTTTATGACAAAGTATACAAAATTCTAAGGGCAAGGATTGCACATGGCAGATAATATGGAAGTGGGAATGGACGTCCAAGATCCCTCCAAGGACGATATCCAAACACAATTGCAGGAGCAGTACCTCAAATCGTTTGAGGGCCTGGAGGAGGGCGATTTAGTCGACGGAAAGGTCGTCCAAATAGCTGGCGACACGGTTTTTATAGATGTAGGGTACAAATCAGAAGGCAAACTAAATGTATCGGAATTTGGCGATATTCCACCTAAGACGGGAGATATTGTTAAGGTAATCTTAATTCGTAAAGAGACTCACTCAGGCGATATTATAATTTCAAAGAAGAAGGCCGATGAGAAACTCTTTTGGAAATCGATAGCAAATGCCTTCAAAGAGCATCAACCAGTAGAAGGTAGGATCACAAAAGAAATAAAAGGTGGATTTGAGGTCGATCTTGGCCATGGATTATCAGGTTTTCTGCCTTTGAGTAAAGCAGATGTACAACGTGTAGAAAAAAGTGAACAGCTTGTTGGAATGCAATGTAAGTTCTATCTAGAGCGGTTGTACTCAGAAAAGAAGATTAACATCATTCTAAACAGACGAAAACTGATGGAAGAAGAGATAGAACGAAAACGTGAGGCTTTTTTCCAAAACACGCAAATTGGCGACTCTGTCAGAGGTGTTGTAAAGAGTTTTACAAGCTTCGGTGCTTTCATAGATCTAGGAGGGTTCGATGGCCTTCTGCATATCAACGACATGAGCTGGGGGCATGTGACGCGCCCTAAGGATTTTGTTCGAAAAGGACAGGAAATTGAGCTTAAAGTCATTCGTCTAGATCCAGAAGAGAAACGCATCAATCTTTCTCTAAAGCACTTTACTCCGGATCCATGGAACAGCTTTGAAGAGAAATATCATGTAGGTGATATTGTAAAAGGAAAAGTCACTAAACTCACTGACTATGGTGCCTTTATAGAACTTGAAGAAGGTATTGAGGGCCTTGCTCATATCTCTGAGTTTTCATGGTTGAAGAAAGTTCGAAGGCCTGAGGATGTGCTAAAAGCTAGCGATATTGTCGACTGTATGATTCTTGGATATGATATCCCAGCTGGTAAAGTCTCACTAGGTCTTAAGCAGGTTCAACCCAATCCATGGGACACAATAGATCAAAGCTATCCAGTAGGGACAAGGCTAAGAAGAAAAGTTGTCAAGGTTACAAATGCAGGGGCTTTTATAGAATTAGAAGAAGGAATCGATGGTTTCCTTCATATAGACGACTACTCTTGGACACAAAAAATAAAGAATCCGTCTTCTGTGCTGCATGAAGGTGATGAAATAGAAGTCATCGTGCTTGAGAGCAGTCCTGAGGAAAGAAATATCCGTTTAGGTGTAAAACAGCTCACAGAAGATCCTTGGCGTTCCTTTGCCAAGACATACAAGCCTGGTTCTATTGTCGAGGGAACGGTATCCTCCGTAACTGACTTTGGTGTATTTGTTAAAGTACCGGGCAATATCGAAGGCTTGATTAAGAAGCAGGATTTGGTATCCGATCGAAATGAATCTTATGACGAAGCCTTAAAAAAATATCATCCTGAAATGCAGATTAAGGCAGTCGTAATTGATCTCAATCCAGAACGCCAAAAACTAGGGCTTTCCATCAGGGATTTGATTCAAAAACAAGAGCGTGAGGAGATTTCCCGCTTTATTCAGGAAGATGAAGGAGAGGCAGGCTATACGCTAGGAGACCTCTTAAAGGCAAAGGATAGTGAAAACGACTGAGCACTTTTGTTCAGTCTAGTCTCACACAATGGCAGAAATGGTTTCGGCAATAGATTCGGATAGATTCCGTACGTTGATTGATATCAACGCGCAACTTAATTCTAGTTACACAGATTTTCGTTCTTTGCTGAAGACTATCGTTGAATCAGCAGCGAGACTTGTGGGCGCTGAGGCAGCAAGCCTCGCTCTTTTCGATGCTTCCGCAGACAGCCTAAGATTCGAAATTGCGCTTGGCCCAAGAGGTGCTGAGCTCCAGGGAAAATCGGTTCCTGCCACAGAGGGGATTGTAGGCTGGGTATTCAAGAACCGACGTTCTATCATAGTGAATGATGCAGCCAACGATCCTCGCTTTTCACCCACGGTTTCAAGAGAAATCTCTTATAGTACCAATTCTATTCTCGCTGTTCCCCTCAAGGTAAGAGATAAGACAGAAGGTGTCATAGAGCTGATCAACAAGGCTTCTCATGGCCTTTTTATCAGCGAAGACCTCGAGTGGGTAGAACTTTTTGCAGTACAAGCTGGTATTGCCTTTGATAATGCAAGACAGTATGAGAAGACAGAGCAAGAACTTGCCTACCTTCAGCATAAGGTTCAGGAAGGCGAAGGATGGCATCCCCTTATTTTTTCTTCTAAAGTCATGCATGATCGGCTTGAGCTGGTCAAGCGAGTTGCCCCGAGTGATGCTTCAGTTTTGATTCTTGGAGAGAGTGGAGTTGGGAAAGAACTTATAGCTGAGCAGTTGCATCTCCTTTCAAAACGAAGCAGAAGGCCTTTCATACGTGTCAATTGTGCTGCATTACCAGAAAGCCTTTTAGAGAGCGAGCTTTTTGGTCATGTAAAAGGAGCATTTACTGACGCTATAGAAAATAGGGCAGGGAGATTCGAAGCCGCAGATGGAGGGACGATTTTTCTCGATGAGATTGCTGAACTCCCTTTGAGGCTTCAATCAAAGCTTCTGCGAGTAATTCAACAAAAGACATTTGAGAGAATAGGTTCAAACGAGACTATAAAAGTAGATGTGCGCATTATAGCAGCGACAAATAGAGACATAGAAAAATTGGTACAGAATCAAGAATTTCGAAGCGATCTTTATTATCGCTTGAATGTATTGCCTATACAAATACCGCCCTTAAGAGAGCGTCTCGATGATGTGCCAACGCTAGCAGAGTATTTCCTTAAAAAGTATACAAGGGAAACAAACAGAGGAATAATGCATTTTTCTGAATCAGCAATGCAATGTATGCTTAGCTACAGCTGGCCAGGAAATATTAGAGAGCTGGAAAATGCAGTGGAGCGTGCTGTTCTTATCGCAAAAGGACAAATGATCACAGCTGATGATCTGATGATAGGCTCAAAGCCAAGCATTGCGAATGAACAGTTTAGCGGGAAAGATCTCAGAGAGGCAATTACAATCTTTAAGAAGAATTATATACAATCTGCTCTGGAACAAAATCGCTGGAATCAAACAGAGACCGCTCGCAATTTGAAGATCCAGAGGACATACTTGTCACGATTGATCAAAGAGCTCAATATCCTGCAAAATAAGGAGTAATGTGTGAATCAAGAAGAGATTAAGCAAGCACAACCAGAAAAAGATAAGGAACAAAAGGAAGAAAGGCATACCAACAACAAAAAGGAAGAGAAAAAAAGCTCTTCAGAGAAATTTGTTGACTTTATAAGCAAGAATAGAAAGATTATTATTGGTCTTGGAATTGCGATAGTATTAATCATCGTAGCTATCGGAATTTATACTGCAGTGTCTGGAAATATTGCTTCTGCATCAAGCAGAGCGATGGAGTTGGCTGACCAAAAAACGCTACAGTGGTCGCAGGAAACTGATGAACAAAAAAAAGCTGAAACAGAGAGTTCTCTAATTGCAGAGTTGGACTCTATAGCCAAAAAATGGCCTAAAACAGTTGCAGCTCAGCGAGCCCTGCTCAGAAAAGCTGCTATCTTGAGTAATAAAAAAGAATATGCTGAAGCCGAGAAAGCCGCTCTAGAAGCTTATAAGAGAAATAAAAAATCCTATGTAGCGCCAATTGCGCTCGAACTCGCAGCTGTAGCCGCAGAGGAATCTGGCAACATAGATGCTGCTCTCGAACATTACATCTTGATTACCAAGGATTATAAAAAAGATAATCCTGCGGCACCTCACGCATTTTTCAATGTCGGACGCATCAAGGAAGCCAAAGGCGATTATAAGGGCGCTGTCGAAGCCTATGATCAACTTGTATCATCATTTGGCGATTCCGAATGGGCGATGTTAGCTAAGAATCGCGTGATATACTTGAAAGCACAGGGTCTTGCTGACTAAGAAAATCCTAGATAAGGACGTTATCTTAATAGATAAGGTGGCTAGAAAGGATGAGAGGGGAGAGGGGAAAGAGAAGCTTTAGACTTATGTCTCACCTCATAGCCACTTTATTTGAGATATCCATTGTATGTTTTTTTATTATAATGATATCTTGTGGGCTTCCAACGGCTGAGTATTTATTTCCTCTAGATCAAGATCAGTTCTCTTCAGAAGCTGGAGTGTTAGTCATTGTTCATAACAAAAAAAATATCGATGAGCCAACTATCTCTTCAATATTTCTCGGTTACGAAATATATTATCGAGTTTTTGATGATCAAAATGAAGCAGAACAGAGCTATTATAACATCAGAAACATGACAAGC
>MWDY01000251.1 GCA_002070755.1 Spirochaetes bacterium ADurb.Bin110
TGGTAAAATTTTGTGTCTAGATCAAGTTCCTTAATTGCGTTAAGAAGACGAATGGTGCCTATACCATCAACTTCAGCAGTATATTCAGGTATCCCGAATGATACCGCAACATGAGATTGTGCCCCTAAATTATATACTTCATCGGGCCTGATCTTCTGCAATAGGCTATGTAAATTACTTGAATCTACAAGGTCACCATAATATGTATGAAATTCTTTTACTTCTGACAGATGATCAATTCTTTGAGTGTTAAATATTGATGATCTTCTTATAGTTCCATGAACTTCATATCCTCTTTCCAATAAAAATTCGGACAAATAAGACCCATCCTGACCATTAATACCAGTAATAAATGCCTTTTTCACACAAGCTCCTCTTTTTTATTAGTTATAAGATGAGGCTCTTTCAAAACTCTTCAAGAGAAGTATTTTTCTAATGCAAAGCGGGCACGAACCTTGTATAATGGAATTAATAAAGAAAACCAGAAATAGAAGGAGTCCCCTCGGTGAAAAGTATAGCAGAAGTCCTTGGCTCATTACAATTGCTACTGCCCTTCGATTTTGATCTTCAAGAGATGTTTGAGTCCTATCTTACTGCAGAACACAAAGGCTTTCTTTCTCTCTTATGAGTAATTGAACCATTTGTGGAAAACTTCCCTGAAGAGAATCAGCACATGGAAAGGCCTTTGTATGGGGTCTTACCCTTTTTGCGTGTTGCACTTGCGAAGCGGTATTTCAAGATAGTCGCCACAAGTGAGCTACGATCTCGGCTCTTGAGTAATGCGAACATACGGCAGATCTGTGGCTTTGAGAAGTTGCCAAGTTGAGCAAGTTTCTCTCGGTATATGAGCTATTTATCAGACAATGCTTCTCTTGAGGAGAGCCTAGGAAAAATGGTGAAGGACTACTATGAAAGGGAAACTTGTAGACACTGTGGCGAGGGATTCGACCGCAATCAGTGCTCGAGAAAAACCAGCCAATAAGAAAAAAAAGTAAAGCCACTGAAGCAGCGTAAGAGAGGGAGGCCTAAGAAAGGACAAGAGCGAGAGAAAAAGAGTCCCACGGTGCTCGAAGAACAGGCGAGCTTAGCTCTTTATGGAGCGATACGCTTGGTTAGCTACTTCTTGAGCGTATGACTAAACTAAGGATCACCTTTCGCTATTGTCTCATGGATAGTGCCTATGATGCGAAGAGTATCTACCAGTTTGTGTTCGATAGAGGAGACCGGATTCTGATTATCGACCACAATGCAAGAAGCAATGACTTGCGAGAGGCTTTTGATGCAGCGACCAAGGAACGCTATAAGAAGCGCTCAGTCGTAGAGCGAGCGAATTCGCATCTTAAGGATTGGCTCTTACCGGAGAAGCTACTGGTGCGTGGTATCAAGAAGGTTAGTTTTGAACTCATGTGCGGAGTGCTCTGCCTTGTTGCAATCAAGATTCTTGAGCAGTTCATTTTACCCAGCCTCATCTAAAGACTAATATCTTAAACCATAAAGGCTCTCATGACCCATCGAAGAGAGTTATAAGCTCGTTACCTCGCAAAAAGTTCCTTGAAAAGCTTTTTTCTTATTCTTTTGTACTCGTTGATCCTTGTTCTATGATTTATCCTGCAAAATCCTGTCCCTATTTCTTATTTCTACAGTTCATGTCAGAATATTCTTGGACTTTTGAAATAGGCTTAGTTTTTAGAGCATCTGCTAAATCTAAATATTTTCTCTCAGAATTCATGACAGCAGATTCAATTAGATTATCCAAAGCGAGCGATTCAAAATAAGCTCTAAGCTCCTCAAAATCGGGCTTTAGAGTGGGGTGTTTGGGGCTAAATAGGACGCAGCAGTCTTCATAGGGCAAGATCGAAATCTCATATGTCTCTATTTGTCGCGCTATAGCGATGATCTCTTCTTTGTCGATTCCAATCAGAGGCCTTAAGACAGGCAAGGAAGTCTTGCTCTGAGATAATCGCATATTTTCCGCTGTTTGGCTTGCAACTTGGCCAAGGCTTTCACCAGTTACGATAGAGTTTGCATTGATGCGATGGGCAATCACATCAGCTGCCTGCATCATCGCCATCCTAAGCATGAGTGTTTTTGTCTCTTCATAAGATGCTTTAGATATAGCGAGCTGAATATCTGTAAATGGCACAATCCATAGATGCATGCCTCCTGTCCAGATCGCAATTCGTGCAGCAAGGCGTTCGACTTTCTGCTGAGCCTCGAGCGAGGTATAAGGATAGCTGTGAAAATAGACGCTTTCGAGCGCGAGACCTCGACAAGCCATCATGTATCCTGCAACTGGTGAATCGATTCCTCCAGAGAGAAGTAGAATTCCTTTGCCTTGGCTCCCTACAGGCAATCCTCTGGGCCCTGCAACGGTCCTAGAATATATATAGGCTCGCTCTCTGATTTCTATTTGGATGATAAAATCTGGATTGTGAACATCTACAGAGAGTGTTGGATATTTAGTAAGAACGCTATTGCCAACAACAACGCATATCCTGTAGGAATCCAAAGGGAAACTTTTGTCTGAACGCCTAGCTTCTATTTTGAAGGTATGTGCGCCAGTCAAAATTTCTGTCTTGGCGCATTCGACTGCAGCCAGGCAGATTTCATCTATATCCTTTTTTGTCTTGATGGCTTTTGCAACACCATTTACCCCAGGGCAATGCTGAAGCACAAATAAAGTCAACTCCGAATCTTTCTCTTCGACAGTCAGGAAAAACCTACCAGGATATTCCTCGAGCGCAAATGGGATACCTTTGAGTCTCTTGGCTATCTGTTCTCTCAGGCGGCGCGTAAATTCGCGTTTATTGCCCAACTTTAGCTCAATTTCGCCTGGTTTGATGAGGAAAAGAGTATGCATAGCTTTTGTATTATCAGGTTTTAAGTCTTCGATACAAGACCTCGACCTGTTCTAGAAAGGAATCAATGTCTTGTAGGGTTGTCAATGGGCCAGTAGAGACACGAATTGATGAAAAAGCTATATCCTCAGGTACTTGCATAGCCTTCAAGACCCGCCGCTCTGCATAGTGAATGTTCGACATACAGGCTGAGCCCGTAGAAACCGCGATGTGACAGTCCGACAATGCTCGCACCATGGTTTCTCCGCCTAACCCAGGGAAAGCTATTGATATAATAGAAGGCACAAAGCCTTTATCTTTTGGTATTCGTTCAGGAATTATTAGAGCATTGGGAATGCTGGATATGCCATCTAAGAGGCGCTCTTCAAGCATTAAAGCTTTCTCTTGATTTGTTTGCATCGATAGTGCTGCTTTTTCAGCCGCAAGAGAAAAAGCAAATGCACCGAAGAGATTTTCTGTACCTGGTTTTAGGCCTGACTCTTGTCCTCCGCCGCGGATAAAAGCTTCCAGAGGTCGAGCAATCCAAAGCCCACCTATTCCTTTTGGTCCTCGGATTTTATGTGCCGATATAGCAAAGCTATCCACATAGTATTCGAGATCTCTAATGGATAATCTTCCAAGCGCTTGAACTGCATCGACATGAAGCCATGGTTTTTTCATTTTTTTTACCAGAACAGCCTCTTTGATGCTCTCAGCTATGGCTTTGATGTCCTGAATGGCTCCTGTCTCATTGTTGACGTTCATAATGCAGATAAGAACCGTCTCTTTGCGGATCTTGGAAGCGACTTGCTCAGCTTCGAGATGTCCTCTTGAATCAGGATCGATCCTCGATACTTGAAGCCCTAGTCTTTCCAAAACGCGTATTTGTTCTTCAATTGCAGAGTGTTCGATCGAAGATATGATGGCGTGTACAGATTTTTCTGTAGAACTAGCTCGTCTCAACCGCTCGAGAATTGCAAAGATTGGTATATGATCAGCCTCGGTGCCACTGCTGGTGAAGATAAAGTTACCTTTTGTAATACCTATGGAATGCAGGATTCTTAAGCGCGATTCTTCGAGAGCTTGCCGAGCCTCTTTACCAAGCCAATGTTTGCTCGACGGGTTTCCATATGCTCTAAGACTTAATTCCAGCGCGATGCGCATTATATCTGAATCAAGCGGTGCTGTTGCGGCCCAATCAAGATAGATATCTTTCATCGAAAGCTTAGGCTCCCAATGCCATTTTCCATTCTGACTCAATGAAACCAATAAGGTGTTTTCTGGCATCTATTACCATAAAGGGAAATATGACATTTTCTTTGAATCTTTCGCTAAGCTCCTTCTTTATCGCGTTTTTTGATTCGAATGGAATAAGATCGATAAAAAGATATTTATAGGTAAAATGATTAGCATCCAGGAAAGCCAGTGCTTTCTTGCAAAAGATGCAGGTAGAAAGCGCGTACACCATGATCTCATGGTCTTTTCGTAGGCCTTCTTTTTCTTTTATAGAAAGATTTTCAAGATTCATAGATTCATTAGGCCTCTCCAATTTTTCATATTATATCCGAAATGCTCTTTTTTGATATAGGGTATCCTTGGAGAAATTAGAATCTGTTGATAAAAGCCTTTGTTTCGTATACAGTTGGCCTATGATTGAGCTTGCCTGCATTCGCAATTTTTGTATCATTGCGCACATAGACCATGGGAAAAGCACTCTTGCAGATAGGTTTATCGAAAAGGCTCACCTCATCGATTCAAGGAAATTTCAGGATCAGATGCTCGATAATATGGATATCGAGCGCGAGAGAGGCATAACGATAAAAAGTCAGGCTATTAGTCTTCCTTATTTAGCCAAAGATGGAAAGACCTATATGCTCAATCTTGTCGACACTCCTGGTCATGTCGATTTCTCCTATGAAGTCTCTAGAGCGATCGCTGCATGTGAGGGAGCTGTCTTAGTCATCGATGCTACGCAAGGTGTCGAAGCGCAAACCCTTTCGAATATGTATTTAGCTCTAGAACATGATCTGGAGATAATTCCAGTCATCAACAAGATTGATATGGCCAGTGCCGATATCGAAGGCGTAAGAGGTCAGATAGATAAGGATCTAGGTTTGGAAGGAGAAAGTGCTCTTGCGGTATCTGCCAAATTGGGAATTGGCATAGATGAGCTCTTCGAAGCTATCGTAGAGAGAATCCCCCCACCCAATGGTGCAGCTGAGAATCCTCTTCAGGCTCTCGTATTTGATTCACATTACGATCCTTATCGAGGGGCTATTGTACACCTTAGGCTAAAAGAAGGCTCTATAAGAAAAGGTATGTATATCAGGCTTATGTCTACACAGGCAGTCCATGAAGTAGAAGAGGTAGGTCATTTTAGGATTGCGCTTTCTCCAGCTGAAGAGCTCTCAGCGGGGGAGGTTGGCTACTGCATTGCAGGCATAAAAACTGTAAAAGAAGTCCGTGTAGGTGATACTTTAACAGATCATGAAAATCCTTGTAAAACAGTTTTGCCTGGTTTTAGAGAAGTAAAGCCTGTCGTTTTCAGCTCAATTTATCCTATGGATTCTTCAGATTACGAGGAATTGAGAGACAGTCTCGAAAAGCTTGTACTAAACGACGCATCGCTTATATTTGAAAAAGACCATTCGCTTGCTCTAGGGTTTGGATTTCGATGTGGATTTTTGGGACTTTTGCATCTTGAAGTCGTTCAGGAGAGGCTTGAGCGTGAATATGGTCAATCTATAATTATGACCGCGCCTTCAGTTCGATATAAGGTGATTTTTAAAGACAGCTCAACACTATATATTGACAATCCAAGCGACTATCCCGACCCTTCGCGCATCGAGAGTGTAGAGGAGCCCTACATAAAGGCAGAAATAATCACGCCAGTAGATTATGTTGGCAATATTATTTCTCTATGTGTAGGCAAGCGCGGGAGTCAACGATCTTTTCTGCATTTGGATGAAAAGCGTGTAGAACTTGTATTTGAAATGCCTCTTGCAGAGGTTCTTTTTGATTTCTACGACAAACTCAAGTCTACCTCCCGCGGATATGCCAGTTTCGATTACGAAGTGACGGGTTATAGGCTTACAGATGTTGTAAAACTGGACTTCCTCATAAATGGAGAGCCTGTCGATGCGCTCTCGATGCTTGTATATAGGCCAAATGCTTACGATCGGGCTAGGGTCGTCTGTGAGCGCTTGCGCAGCAATATTCCACGCCAGCAATTCAAGATTCCCATTCAGGGATCCATAGGAAGTCAGATTATAGCTAGAGAGACTGTCAATCCTGTTCGAAAAGATGTCCTTGCTAAATGCTATGGGGGCGATATAACCCGTAAAAGAAAGCTGCTAGAGAAGCAAAAAGAAGGTAAGAAAAAATTAAAGACCATTGGAAATGTCGAGCTAGGGAAAGAAGTGTTTTTGTCTGTATTGCGCGCTAGTGAGGAAGAGGATAGATAAAAAGGGCTGTCCGCGAATATGGACAGCCCTTTTTCTATTTCTGACTATTCTGTATGACTATCAACTAATTAGATATAAAGAGCTTCGCAAACGTCGTATTGAAATTATCTTTAAACTTCTCTGATGATAGAATGGAATTGCGAATATGGTTTTCCATGGCGGTTTGGAAAAAATAAGGGTAAGAGAATTTCGTGTAAGAGGCTTCCTGATCACTTGCTTCACTGTCTTCCGTAACCTTCATAACTACTACCGAAGCATCCAGAAGTACCGGTTCAGATACTGCATCTTTAGGTGTTGAGAAAAGTGTTGTAAGGAAAGTCTCGTTCTCTACTGCGCCAACAAGATCGGTATCCAGCGAGCGATAGGGTTCCTGAAAAAGGCTGATCTGCTGACCATAGAAATAGAAACCTGGATTCCCGTAATTAAGAATAAAGGGGCCTGCTGATTTTACTTGAAGACCAGTTTTTTTCGCCGCAGATTCGAAAGATGTATTCATGGTTTCAGCTTTGAATTCATTAGCCTTTGCTAGAGCCCAAGATTCCAGCACGCCCTTTTCTCTATCGAAAATATAGCTTTTTACTTCATCTAGTACGGATTGCTTCGAGAAATCAGGAGGGCTCGCTTCGCTGTTTATTTGGTAAAAAGCCCAGGTGTTACCAGTCTGCTTGTAGACTGGTGAAATCTCACCTTTCTTGAGGCTCATGAGATTCTCTGCATCTTTCTCTTCCAGGAATTCACTTTTAAGATCATAGAAAGTCTTGGTCCCCATATCGCCACCCTTGTCGGCATATACATCTTTTGAATGGCTTTTTGCAGCATCTTCAAAAGAAAGGCTATTTGCTTTGATTTGGGCTAGGACTTTTTTTGCATCTTTTTCTGATGTGTTAATAGTGATCTTTGATAGGCCAATCGTCCTGAATAGAGATTCGTGAGCTTTAGCCCATTCGAGCGTTTGCTCTACAGGGAAGTCCGCATAGGAGATGTTTACATACTGAATTTCGCGTTGTGGCTTTGCCATAGATGCTACAAATTCAATTTCAGCTGTGGAAGGAGATGCTGACATGAGATCATTGTAGTAGCTCTGAATTAGCATATCTTCACGGATCCTGTTTCTGATAGAAAGACGAGTCGCAGCAGAGGTGCTGTTATATTTCTCCAATGAAAATTTTCCGTCTACCTGGAATTGCGAATTGTTCGATACTTCTTCATCTATTGTTTTTTCGCTTATCTTCATGCCGGATCGCTTTGCAGAATCTAGGATCGCCGTACGGATCACTGTGTTTTGATATGCGAGACGCCATACTTGATAGGCGTAGAGCTGTGATTGTGTCTCGTCAAGGCCTTGCTGTCGAAGGTAGTCATTTATTTGCGATACCTGCTCGGCAAAATAGGATCCTGAGGTATACTGTATTGGATTGCCATTCCAAGATCCAAAAGAAGGAATCTTACCGCTCGCGCTCGTGCCAGAGCTAATGCTTGGAATAAGCACGAATGCAATAATAGTAAGCACAAGGATGATTATTGTACCAATATACACAAAGGGGTTCTTTATGGTTTTCTTGAGAGTAGTCTTGGCTTGCTTATTATCGCCCTTTTTATCGCTGGATTTCTTACTGCCTGTTTTTGCTTGTTTTTCATTCTCTTCGGATGCCATTCGTTGTCCTTTCATCCATAATCCTATAAAAATGCTGCATTAAACTATCATGAGGCTATGGAATAGTCAACGAGAGCCCTGGCCATTCCCTCTTGGAAAGATAAGTTATAGCTTCCTTCCTAGATAGAAATCTCTTCCATGGATTTGGATTATCTATTTTTTTATCGGCAATAGCTATCTCAAAGGGCGATATTCGTGCCTTGTAATCCATTTTGGACGCCCCAGGCACCCAAAAGCCCAGGTAATAGTAATGTTGATTTTTTGAATCGATGGCTGCGATTTGGTTTTTTGCATCGCTAGGTTCCAGTTTACGCGATATTCTATTATCATAAAAACAAGAAATTGATTCTCCATTTATTTCTTTATTTGGCAAAAGATATTTTGCATTTTCTACGAAACTGCTTAGGTAGGATTCAGCAAGGATCGAGAAGAATCCTAGACTCCGTCCTTTTTCGTCGGGATCAAAAGAGAAATAGACAGACGACAGTCCATCATCTAAAGGATCTACATGGCTTACCGCAAGGAGTCTTCTGCCTTTTTTATTATCTCTGTACTCATATATTAGACTCCATGGCTCTAAGAGATTGTTATAAGAGTCTTCTCCGAGGTCTTTGAGAGGCATGGAGTGTTTCCAGAGAGAATAGCGTTGCCATAGCCTGAAGTGCTCTTTATGGAATATTGGCGGACTAGGGATAATGACTATATCTTTGTTCTTTCGCAGGATCCTATTCAGAGAAAGTGTGAGCTGTATTGACATAGGCTCAAGCCTTAGCGGAATGCAGAGCTTACAGCCAGGACACTCCATACAATAGATGTCCTTGCCATGCCTTCTCCATCCAGTCGATATTAAGGCACTATATAATCGAGGATCAACTTCATCTTGAAAAGCCAGCAAGTTCATCAGGGTTGGATGATTATTGAAAAAGTAAGGGCACGTTCCTTGTGCTCGAAAATAAAGGATTCTTCTATTCTCAGCGGTCATAATTCTTTCCTTGAGCCACGCTTCATTGCTCTTAAGGCATTAAATCTGTCTAGAAAAGCCTTTTGGTAGCTTGATTGTTGCTCTTAGTCCATATAATTTTACTATATGAGCATTATAACCAAAACAGGCGACGAGGGCTCAACGGGCCTCTGGTCTGGTGAAAGAATAGGCAAGGATTCGCCAAGGGTTGAGGCCTATGGCACTATCGATGAACTCTCTTCAGCTCTTGGAATAGCACGTCATCTCTGTATTCAGGACAATGTCCTTTGCGCAATTGAGTATATCCAGCGCCTTCTATTTAGAGTAGGTGGGGAATTGGCATCTCTGGGCATGCCTTTCGATCATCCTATCAACGAAGATGATGAAAAGACAATCGAAGAGAAGACTAAAGAACTTGAAATACGAATTCCCATAAGGAGTTTCGTTGTTCCAGGAATGACAGGAGGTTCAGCAGCTTTAGATTTGGCGAGGACTATTGCTCGCAGAGCGGAGCGTCGTGTAGTCGCTCTTTCAAGAATAGAGCATGTTTCACCTGTGCTGATGCGCGCTCTAAATAGATTGTCTGATTATATATACATGCTCGCTCGCGAAGAAGAAGCAGCACAAGGAAAGTTAACCTTTATCTAAGATATCCTAGATAAAAAGCTTTGCTTGTTGATAGCAGAAATCGAGAGCAGAAGCGAGAATTAAGGAGGTACTCAAAATGAAGCTTTATTCCAAGGCGCAGATTTGTTTGGTCATTGTTGTCTCTGTAGCTTTGACAGCTTTATCGATTGGCGGCATTGTTTTTGTTATTGATAAGCATGCTCAGAGCCAATCAACGATGCTTATGGCTTCTCAAGTTGCTAAAGACAGCAATGAAGGTGCCTATTTCCCCGAAATAACTAGCTTAGCTAGCCAGGATGATCAAATTGCAGGTCTTCCTCTGCAAATTGCGAATTCAGCTCAGAGTATGAGCGGATACAGTGCGGATGAGATTGAAAATATTTCTATCTATGAAAAATACAACGAATCTGTGGTCAACATCAACACTGAAGTGCTAGGTATCAATTGGTTTCTAGAACCTGTACCTCAAAGTGGCGGTTCGGGCTCTGGAAGCATCATAGATGAGCAGGGTTATATCCTCACCAACAATCATGTAGTCGAAGGAGCATATAAGCTCTATGTGAGCCTTGCAGATGGCAGCCGCTATGAAGCAAAGTTAATTGGTACCGATCCTGAGAGTGACCTGGCTGTGATCAAGTTTTCTCCGGAACCGGGGAAAAAGCTAAGACCTATTCCTTTTGGAACATCGAGGGATCTAAGAGTAGGTCAAAAAGTCTTAGCAATAGGTAATCCATTCGGTCTTGAGAGGACATTGACAGCGGGAATTATCTCTGGCTTAGGGCGTCCTATACAGGAGAGCGAAACTATTATTCTCCAAAATATGATCCAGACTGATGCGTCTATCAATCCTGGCAATTCTGGAGGTCCTTTATTCAATATGAGAGGAGAGATGATTGGCATAAATACCATGATCTATTCGCCGTCTGGAGGTTCGGTAGGAATAGGATTTGCAATTCCTGTAGATACTGCAGTTCGGATTGTTCCTCAACTCATAAAGAATGGACAAGTTAGGAGAGGTTGGATCGAGATGCAGGTAATTCAACTTTTCCCAGATCTTGTCAACTATCTACGCCAGACCGGAAAAGCCGCACCTGTAGAAACTGGGCTTCTCATATCGACAGTAACTTCGGGTGGCAATGCAGAAAAAGCAGGCCTCAAAGGTGGTACTACTGCAGTGCGCTATAGATCGACAGTGTTCTATATCGGCGGAGATATTATAGTGAGTATCGATGGGAAACCTGTCACCAAAATTGCAGAACTATATGCAGCGCTAGAAGATACAAGTCCTGGGCAACGTGTTACTGTCGAATTCTATCGCGGCTCGAAAAAGATGAGCACTACGGTTGTTCTGGCGGAGAGAAAGAGGTGAAGCCTTTTAGGGTTGTTGCTCCTTTTGAGCCAGCAGGAGATCAAGCTCAAGCAATCGAGACTATCTCAAAAGCCATCAAAGAGGGTGAAAAGTATATGACGCTCAAAGGGGTAACAGGTTCTGGCAAAACATATACAATGGCAAAAGTCATCGAAACCGTCCAGAAACCCACCCTTGTAATCTCTCATAACAAGACCCTATCTGCTCAGCTATATCGAGAGTTCAAGGAATTCTTTCCTGATAATGCAGTTGAGTATTTTGTCTCGTATTATGACTACTACCAGCCAGAAGCTTATGTCCCTTCTAAAGACCTCTATATCGAAAAAGATTCGGATATCAATGAAGAGATTGATCGAATGCGTCTATCTGCAACTGCTTCGCTTATGGAGCGCAGAGATGTGGTCATTGTCGCGACGGTATCTTGTATATATGGGCTAGGTTCGCCCGATCTCTATCGTGAGATGAGGTTGTACATAGACAGAGGTCAAATCATAGATATAGATGAAATCAAGCGGAATCTCATAAGCCTCCAATATGAACGAAATGATATGGTACTAGAGCGCGGTCGCTTCAGGATTCGCGGGGATGTTCTAGAGATTTTTCCTGCCTATCTAGAGGAAGCATATCGAATCGAGCTGGATTTCGATACCATCGCGCGCATACGTCGCTTGGATCCGCTTACAGGTGAGGCATCGAATGAGCTAGAGGAAGCGATAATATATCCAGCAAAGCACTTCGTGATGCCAGAAGATATGGTTCAGCGGGCGGTTGATAGCATAAGAAATGAGTTGGAGGAGCGATACCAATATTTTATTGAACATGAAAAGTATCTCGAGGCTGAGCGTATAAAATCACGAACAGAATACGATATAGAGATGCTTGATGAAATGGGATACTGCAGTGGTATAGAGAATTATTCTGCGCCACTATCCAATCGCAAGCCAGGAGAAAGGCCCGGAGTATTGCTCGATTACTTTCCAAAAGATTTTATATGTTTTATTGATGAGTCACATGTGACATTGCCTCAGCTTGGAGCAATGTATAATGGCGATCATAGCAGAAAACTATCGCTTGTCGATTATGGATTCCGTTTGCCTTGTGCGCTAGACAATAGGCCTCTTAGAATCGATGAGTTTGAGTCAATCGTATCACAGACAATCTATGTCTCAGCCACGCCTGGCGAGACTGAGCTTAAGAGATCCAAAATTCTAGCAGAGCAGGTGATTCGTCCTACAGGGCTTGTGGATCCAGAGATTCTCGTTCATCCCACTGAAGGCCAGATGGAAGATATCTATGCGCGAGTACGTGAGAGAGCTAAGCAAGGCGAAAGAAGCCTCATCATAACGCTAACAAAGAAAATGGCTGAAGAGCTAACCGATTATCTGAGCGGACTTGGTCTTCGAGTCCGCTATATACACTCAGAGGTAGAGACTATTGAGCGTGTGGAAATTTTGACACAGTTGCGTGCGGGCGAATTCGATGTTCTAGTAGGAATAAACCTTTTACGAGAAGGGATAGATCTGCCAGAAGTATCATTTATTGCAATTCTCGACGCCGATAAGATAGGTTTCTTGCGTTCAGAGACAAGTCTTATTCAAATCATAGGAAGAGCAGCACGCAATGCAGCGGGTCTTGTTGTAATGTATGCCGATGTCATAAGCCCAGCGATGAAAAATGCCATTATGGAGACTGAACGCAGGAGAAAAATGCAGCAAGCTTATAATCTTGAACACGGGATAACTCCTAGAACAATTAGCAAAAAGGTCCAGGATATCCTCGAGCGCCATAAGGAAGAGAGAATGGAAGCTTCTCAAAGTGAAATCGAGATGCTTAGGCGTACACACAACTTGCTGGTTCCGGAGCAAAGAAAATCGTTAATAAAAGAGCTTGAGAAACTTATGTTCGAACATGCAAAGAATCTGGAATTCGAACAAGCAGCACTCATACGCGATGAGATTTCAAAATTAAAAGATTGGCAAAGAGATTAGATATGTTGAATAACAATAACCAAGAGGATTTCTACGTAATCGATGCACACTGCGATACGCTTATGGCCATCACAGGTCGGAGCATGAACAAAGAAGAGAGAGAGCCGCGCGATTTTTTTGCTGACAATACTTCGGTGCATTTGGATTTCCCTAAGCTTGTCCGAGGTCATGTGGCATGCCAGGTCATGGCTATTTTCCTCGAGGATTCACAACTTCTAGAAGCAACCAGCGAAGCCATGGCTATGATTGATTCGCTTGAATCTCTCTTGAAGCTCGCTCCCAAAGATTTCTTTCTTGCAAGGAATAGCGCAGATGTGCATAGAGCTCTAAAGACAAAAAGTGTTTGCGCCATACTCTCGATAGAGGGGGCAGAGGCCTTAGGGGATTCGCTAGAGAATCTAGATATATTCTATCAGCGTGGGGTAAGGGTTATTGGTCTGACTTGGAATAGGCGTAATGCTTTTGGTCGAGGTCTCAAAGCCGAAGGAAGCGATGGCCTTACCACGCTCGGCAAGGAGCTTGTCGAAAAGATGGAGGAAATGCATGTTCTCGTCGATGTGGCACATCTAGGTGAGGAGGGTTTCTGGGATGTTGCTGGCATATCGACTGGTCCATTTATTGCTTCTCATGCAAATGCTCGCGATGTTCTCGATCTTCCAAGAAATCTGAGCGATTTCCAAATTAGAGCAATTGCCAATCATGGTGGCGCTATTGGCTGCGTGTTTGTTCCCTACTTTGTCACAAAGAATTCCCAAGACTGTAGCCTAGAAACGTTCTTGCTTCATATCGATCATATAGTGCGCGTAGGAGGTATCGAAAGCTGTGCCATAGGTTCTGATTTCGACGGATTTTTGCCACAGGAAGGGAAAGTGATTCAAGATGCAGGAGAGTTTCCGCTCCTATATGGCGCGCTTAGAAAGCATGGTTATAGTCATGTAGCAGCCCAGAAAATACTGGGTGGAAACTGGCTAAGAATCTTCGATGATGTGTTTGGCTCCATATGAAGAAAATCGCGTTGATTGGCATGATGGGCTCTGGAAAGAGCGAAATCGGCCGTCTTCTTGCTCGCAATTATGGAATCGATTTCGTAGATATGGATAAAGCAATCGAAGAGAACACAAAGACCACAATACCAGCAATTTTCCGCGACTTTGGAGAAGAATATTTTAGAGATTTAGAAGAAAACCAGCTTGCCTTAATAGCTTCAATTCCCCGTTCCATTGTGCTTTCCTGTGGAGGCGGGGTAGTTCTGCGCGATTCTAACCGAAAGATCCTAAACAATTGTTTCCTTACTATCTGGCTGGATGTATCGATAGCTGAACTGAAGCGAAGACTTCAAGACCAAAGACATCAAAGGCCACTTCTTCGGTCAGAAAAGTGGGAATCGGAAATAGAAGAGATCTATTGCCAACGCCATGAACTCTATCGGAAAGCGGCAAGAATACGGTATACCTGTAATAATAATCATTCGCTCGAAGAGAGTGCAATCGATATCCAAAAGCTCATCGATGCTGCTTATGATGGTATATCAGGAAGAACTTGACACATACTCTGATCAATTGAGATTTCGATTTCCGTTCCTTCTGCCGACATCGGAAAATCCGACGCCGGCATAGGTAACTCGAAAAAGTAATCCTGCATACTTGGAATTGTCAAGACTAATTTGGATGCCAGGGGAATTGAAGTAAGATATCGAACTATTTTGACTTTTATTGTTTTTCCACTGTTGTTCTTTCCAAAAATCTTTATGGCGCTAAATGGTATATATAAGCACATTGCCTTTTTCATATCACTATCGATATTACTTTCCAAGTTGCGACTTACTTTAAAAATATTTTCTTCGGGGGTCATTACATCGAGGAGCTGGCTCTCTTTTGAGGTTGATATTTCTATTATAGGAAGCACAAGGCCGAGGTTCATGAAACGGGCAAGCCATCCAGAGCCTGGTTCTTTCTCAAAATCGCTCATTATTCCTTGCCTGATCATCTTACCATCGCGCATTACAATGATTTCGTCGCCCAAATCCAGGGCCTCCTCCACATCATGCGTAACATGGATAGTAGTCAACTTCTGTCTTGAGAGCTGCATCCGAATAAAGCGTCGCATCTCCCTTCTGAGGGGCGCATCTAGCGAAGATAGTGGCTCATCCAGTAACATGAGCATGGGATCAGAGACAAATGCCCTGGCGAATGCAACACGTTGCCGCTCGCCGCCCGATAGCTCGTAGGGGTAGCGACCTAAAAGATGCTCAATTTTGAAGTTGCGAGCCAAAGAAATTATCCTTTCTTCTTTCTTCCTTTTTTCTTCATTTCGAATTGATAGACTATATCCAATATTATCTCGGACTCTAAGTTGTTCGAATAGAGCTAGATCCTGGAAGACAAATCCGATATGTCGTTTTTCGGTGGGCAACTTGTCAATTCTCAGATTATTCAATGTTATAGTGCCTTGCTTTATCATTTCGAGCCCAGCAATCGAACGCAGGAGAGTTGTTTTTCCGCAGCCAGAAGGGCCCAGCATGACAAGAATTTTTCCTTGCTCTAAAGAAAAATCGGCGCGAAGAACAAAATTATTGCGTTCGATAAGTAAATCCTTTACTTCAAGCGACATCGATGACCTTCTCCTTTAGAATGAATACGATACCTGTCATGAGCCCAAGCACAAGGCCAGCAGCACAAGCTTCATTGAATCTATAAGCTGCGGTTAAGCGATAGAGAAGAAGTGGAAGTGTTTCAATCTCGCTCATTCCCAGCATAAGCGGAACATTGACATCTCCTGCGGTTATGGAAAATGCAAAGGCTGCAGCCGCTGCCACCGAAGGAAAAATCGTCCGCAGCTCTATTGTTATAAAAGCTTTTATAGGAGAGGCTCCAAGTGTCTTGGCTGCTTCGTGAATGCGTGAATCGATTGCACGAAGTGAAGCACCCACTGTTCTACTCACAAAAGGCCATGCAATAAGCGCTTGTGCAGCGATGAGAGCAGAAGTCGCTAGATGGTTTGCAGATAAAAAAAGCCATCCATAAGCAAGAACCGCTGGCGAAACGGCCATAGGAAGCCATTGCATTATATCCATCAGCATAGCAATGGTCACGCTTTTTTTTTCTGCTCTTTCAGCAAAGAATGTGCTAAAGCTCACAATGATTCCGATAAAAGTCGCCAACAATGAAGCTATTCCACTCAATTTCAATGTTGAAAGTATTGCTCCGGTTAGCGGCGCTTGGAACCCTGTAAAAAGTCGCTCGAAGTTATCAAAGCCAAATCTCTCAGGGCTATTAAATGATGCTGGCACTCTGAATGCTTCGACGACGATCGAAAAAAGCGGTCCTATAAAGAATACTATGATTAAAATCTCATAAAGCACGATTGGGAACCATTGCTTTCCCTTGGGTTTTACCAATTTGCGCACTGCTCCAAAGTCTCTCACTGTCTTATGCGCCTTGCTCTTAATTCTCGTTAGCATCCATATTCCTAAAAGCGCACAAGCGCTCTCAATGATAGACAAGACTGCTGCAAGAGCCAGATTTGAACGATATCGCAAAGCCTGGTATATTTCGACTTCAAGTGTTGTTCCAGCACGGCCACCAAATACAAGCACGGTAGTAAAGCTAAAAAAGCAGTATAAAAAGATTAGGCCTGCTGATTGTCCGATTCCAGGCATAATCCAAGGCAAAATACCTGTTCGAAAGGCTTTTAGCTTTCTTGCTCCGAGTGTTCTAGCAGCTTCGAGAGGAGTATTTGGAATGCGTAGCAATAATGCTGAAATCTGGTGCACCACAATTGGGAAGTTATAGAAGGCATGCACAATGACCAATCCCCAAAAACTGTAGAGAATTCCTCTGTATTCCCCTCTTGAACCAAAAATCAGCGAAAAAGCTGTTGAAAGTAGTCCTTCTTTTCCGTAGTAAGATATGAATGCGAGAATAACCAATATTGGCGGAAAACAGAATGGTATAGCAGCTAAGGACAGAAGAGCCTTCCTTCCTGGAAATCGGAATCGTGCTGCCAACCATGCTCCAGGTAGCCCAAGGCCTATTGCTAGAGCAGTGCTGGCAAGGGATTGCTTAAGCGTAAACCAAAGGCTTTTCGCTATTGTCGATTCTGGTATGCGCTTAAAGAAGTCTAGAAGCGTCTTAATGGCCTCAGCATTGCTTTCTGGTTCGTTTAAACCAAAAAAGGCAGCTTGCAAGAATGCAATGAGAGGGGCTAATGAGAAGATCAGAATTGTGCAGAGCACCATGTATAGAAAAACCCTTGTTCTCATGGACTTCCAATGAGAAGATTTGCTGCTATGGAAGGATCATGATCGAGATCTCTTATTGTAGCTATCAAGGCCGGATATTTTTGCACGATAGAGAATGATGGAGGTAGCTCAGTTTTGATGTTAGCAGGAAACATCCATTGTGTTTCAGGAAGCAAAGCCTGGCATTTCGCGGATAGTAGATAGTCGATGAATTTTTGAGAAAGCTCTCTCTTCTGGCTAGATATGAGTACACCAGCAAATTCGATTTGGGTCGGATGTCCCTCTGCAAATTGAAGTGCTCTATAGCGCTCGGAGTTCTCATAAGCCTTATGGTATGCGGGGCTTGTGGAATAGCTCAAAACCAAAGGAGCTTCACCTTTGGTAAAGAGGCCATAGCCAGTATCCCAGCTCGGCGTCATCGCAAGTATGGATGGAGCGAGTCTTTTCCAATATTCTTTCCAATCATCCTTGTAGACTGCTTCTGTCCACGCTAGAAAACCCAAGCCCGGAGTAGAGGTTCTTGGATCCATAATTATGACCTTCTTGTGATACATTGGCTTTGTAAGATCTTCCAGAGATCGCGGGGGCTCGATGCCACTCTGAGAGTCCCAGATGAAAGCAAATTGGCTAAAATCGAAAGGTACGAGCTTATTTGTTGCATCTAGCAATAAGTCCTTCTGGATTTCTGAAATGCTTTTTGAGTAGAGCGGAGTAAATAGGCTACTCTTTAAGGCTTTCTCGAGCTGTTTATCATCGAGTCCTATTATTATATCAGCGCTGGGCTTGTTTATGGGGTCGAATAGCGCGGCTAAAAGTGTTCCGCCATCTCCCTTTGACACGAAGCGAAGCTTTATTCCAGCTTCTTTCTGGAAAGCCTGAGCAATCAGAGGAGCTGGCCCCCACTCTGAAATGAATGAATCATAAGTCCAAATGACCAACTCGGAATTCTGCTGTTTTGACGGAGCGTTTGTTTGCGCCCATCCGGTCACGATAGCAATGGAAACCATTGCTATAACTTCGAAAACTACGATGAATTGTTTTTTACGCATCATCTTATCCCTCCGCCGGTATTATCCGGATCAGGTTCGATGGGTATTTCTCAGGCTGCTGTCTCCAACGGAGAACAGCCGGCCACCCCATTGATTTTTGCGCTTAGGCTGTTTTTTGACGATATTCGATGATGCAGCTGCCTTTGCCTTCTACCGCATCTCGCGTCAGGATGACTTTTTTTACATTATTGTCGCTTGGAAGCGAATACATTATATCCACCATGATTTTCTCAACGATGGCGCGTAGACCACGCGCTCCTGTCTTCTGAGCAATAGCCTTTTCGGCAATTGCATCTATGGCAGCATTGTCAAATTCCAGCTCTACATTATCGAGCTCCATCGACGCCTTATATTGCTTAAGCAATGCATTTTTCGGCTCGACAATGATGCGCTTGAGGTCTTCTTTTGTGAGATCATCTAACGCAATTTTAACTGGTAAGCGTCCGACGAATTCAGGGATTAGGCCAAACTTGATAAGATCGTCCGGCTGCAGTTCTGAATAGAGCTGACTTAGTATCTTTTCATGTCTTGCCTTGACATCTGCGCCAAACCCCATAGCATGACTAGATACTCTCGATTCAATTATCTTGTCTAGACCGACAAAAGCTCCACCACAGATGAAAAGGATATTGGTTGTATCGATGCGAAGATATTCCTGGTTCGGATGCTTGCGTCCTCCTTGGGGAGGAACATTGGAGATAGTCCCTTCGATTATCTTTAGGAGAGCCTGCTGGACTCCTTCTCCAGATACATCGCGCGTAATCGAGGGATTCTCACCCTTGCGAGAGATCTTATCTATCTCGTCGATGTATACTATGCCGCGTTCAGCTGCTTGAATATTCCCACCTGCATTTTGAATAAGCTTAAGGAGGATATTTTCGACATCTTCGCCCACATATCCAGCTTCTGTGAGAGTTGTAGCATCAGCCATAGCGAAAGGTACTTTGAGCTTGCGTGCGAGTGTGCGCGCAAGTAGCGTCTTGCCTGAGCCAGTTGGTCCTATTAGCAATACATTCGATTTTTCTATCTCGACATCTGGAGATGGGGCCGAGACTTTATGTACAAGCCGTTTGTAATGGTTATATACAGCCACGGAAATGACTCGCTTCGCATATTCCTGTCCTACGACATACATGTCTAGGAATTCCTTGATCTCTTTTGGTTTGGGTACTTCTGTAAGGAAATCAGCGGTGACTTTCTGTTCTTCCTCATCTAGGATTTGGCTGCATATGCGGACGCACTCATCACAGATATTGATCCCGGGGCCAGTAATCATCTTGCGGACATAGGATGAGCTTTTTCCACAGAAAGAGCAGAATGTCTCTTGCTCCATATCGAATTGCTTATTCCTTGCCATGCTTTCGCGGCTCCATGATCGTATCGATAATTCCATATTCGAGAGCTTCTTGAGAGCTCATATAAAAATCTCGCTCCATATCCTGGGCGACTTTTTCGATTGACTGGCCTGAATGAAGTGCAAAGTAGTCAATCGTCAGCTTTTTTAAACGAATGATTTCTCGTGCTTGAAGGCTGATGTCGCTTGCTTGACCGGATACGCCTCCCCAGGGCTGATGTATAAGAATACGCGAAGAGGGTAGGGTGTAGCGCTTTCCTTTTGTTCCACAAGCTAGCAAAAGGGCAGCCATGCTCGATGCTTGTCCGATACAGATTGTCTGCACATCAGGTTTTATATATTGGATTGTATCATATATAGCAAGGCCTGCAGTTACTAATCCGCCTGGACTATTGATATATATCGAAATATCTCTAGAAGGATCCTGAGATTCCAGAAAAAGAAGTTGTGCAATTACCAAATCGGCAATAATATCGTTGATTTCGCCATCGATGAATACAATCCGATCTTTGAGAAGACGTGAATAGATATCGTAGGATCGCTCTCCAATACCGGTTTGCTCAATAACAATCGGAACAAGATTGCTCATATATTCGGACATTTCATTTCCTTAGTGCTCCTTGATTTGCCACAGCTGATATTCAATTTTGAGCTCTAAAATAAAATTTAATCATTTCTTTTCATAAAGTCCAAATAGGACATGGGGGCCGATTCTTTGATCATTACTGAAGAAAGAATATTGTCGAAAAATTTCCGCATAGCGATATCTTCTTTGATATACTTTATCGTGCCATGCTTCTCATACTCCGCTTTGATCTCAGCTGGACTCATCGTGGTATGACTTGCTTCCTTAGCTATTTCGGCGTCTACCTCTTCATCGGTAGAAGTATAAGATCCAGCTTCTATTAGCTTATCGAGAAGAATATTTGTCGCAAGAGCCTTCTCTGCCAGAGGTTCCCATTCTTGGAAAATCTTCTCATGAGTCTTTCCGGACATTGCTAGAAGCATTTCCAAATGCTCATCGGAATCGACTCCTGTCTGTTGTTTTAGCGATTCCCATCGCATTGCAAGCTCAGCAGTAAGCATTGAGCGTGGAATGGATATATTCATTCTTTTGAGGAGTTCGTCCATAATGGCGTTCTCTTTTGTTTTGCGGAGCTTTGCTTCTAGGTCCTCTGTGAGATGAGCGCGGACAGCTTCTTTGAGATCGTCGAGGGTTTTGTATTTTTCAGAAACATCCTGGGCCAGCTCATCATCGAGATTTGGAAGATCTTGATGCTTTACTTTGTTTACCAAGACCTTTATGGTCACTGTCTTTCCTGCATACTCCGGAAACTCAAAATCGTCAGGGAAGGTCTTTATAATGGTCTTTTCATCTCCAGCTTTAAGGCCGATGATCTCGTCATCGAATTTATAGATATTCAGATTTTTGCCGAGTTCAAAAGAGAAGTCCTGGCGTGAAGTGCCGGGAATTTCACTTCCATCTTCTGCAAGCTCGGCAAAATTAGCAGTGACAATATCGCCAATTTCGGAAGGCCCATCCTTCTCTGCCACAATGGCATTCCGTTGCCTAATGTTTTCTAATTCGCGATCCAAATCTTCCTGGGTAATAGTGACATTCGGTACTTCGATCTCTATTCCATCAAGCGAAGGAAGTTCGAATACCGGGAATGTATCATATATAACGCTGAAAATAAAATCGGAATCGAGCTCGAAGCTTGGGTCATCCTCTAGCGTAGGCATTTCATAAGCAAGCGGCGGTCGAGAGACATCCTTAAGGGCGGTCTCTAGTGCTTTTTCGACGACTCGTGCCATAGCATCAGTCTTAAGCGATGTGCCAAATTTCCGCTCGAGCACAGAAACAGGAACATGTCCCTTTCTAAATCCATCGATTCTAGCTTGTTTTGCATATTCATTCATCATGGCGTCATATTCAGATCGCACATCTTGCGCTGGTACAGTAATTGTCATTCTCATCCTAGAGAGTTCAAGCTCTTCAATTTTCTTTTCGCTGATTTCCATGAAATCCTCTCAGTTTTTCTCTATATAAATTGAAAAAAGCCCGCTACACTGCGTGCTATAATGCAAAAAAATAGGCGATTCGGCCAGTCTCCGAATCGCCCTGTTGTCGAAGCGGGAAACGGGAGTTGGACCCGCGACATCCACCTTGGCAAGGTGGCGCTCTACCACTGAGCTATTCCCGCATGCATTAAGGCCCTATTTATGCGGCCGATGCCCTTTTCAGACTAGCAACGCCTTTCATTAGGAAAGCAACCTGCGAGAGAAGGGACTTGAACCCTTACGCCTAAAGGCACCAGATCCTAAGTCTGGCGTGTCTGCCGTTCCACCACTCTCGCATTTTTCATGCGAGGCGCATACTAGCGGAACCAAGCTTCTTCGTCAAGGCCCGAAATCAATTGAATAACTTCGGCCTTTATGAGCCGCGAAGGTTTCGAACCTTCGACCCGCAGATTAAGAGTCTGCTGCTCTGCCAGCTGAGCTAGCGGCCCATGTACGGAAAACATGCGTCCGGCAGGACTCGAACCTGCGGCCTACGGATTCGAAGTCCGTCGCTCTATCCAGCTGAGCTACGAACGCGCAATTAGATTTAGGCCCAAGACCTGTAAGGTGTCGGGCTCGGGTGGGTGATGGGGATCGAACCCACGACAACCAGATCCACAGTCTGGCACTCTACCACCTGAGCTACACCCACCGTGTAATTGGCGATGCTTACAATGCCGAAATAAATCAATACTGTCAAGAGGGGTTATTCACCAATAAGAGTATACGTTTTTTAAGTATTTCCTTGCGCATTCAGTCATTTCGTGTATAGTTTCCGGAGAAAGGGGTGGCTTAGTGTATTTCCATGCCGGATGGTATCGAGTGATATGAAGGGGTATCTCTGGCGAAAGCGAGGCGATAAAACCAGAGATCTCTTCGATTTGTGCAATTGAATCGAGAACGCCTGGTACAGCGAGAGATGTAACCTCAATATGGCAGAGTTCCAAAGCAATCTTTATAAAATTCTTGACAACCTTTATTTCTCCTCCAAGCAATTTTCGATATATGAGAGGATCAGCTGTCTTTAAGTCGACATTTGCGGCATCTGTATGGCTAAGTATATGTCGGGCTGGTTCATCGAGCGCATTTCCATTTGTCACAAGGATCGTCTTTAGACCTCGGCTATGTGCTATCTGCATCGCCTCTATGACATATTCGATGTGCAATAGTGGTTCGGAATAGGTAAAACTTATAGATGGACAACCCGATGCTAGAGCGAGCTCTATTAGTCTATCTGGCTCGATGATTTCTTTTTGAATATATGCAGGCGGAGGATGAGCGATCTCCCAATTCTGACAAAATGGGCAATCCATTGTACAATTCCAGAATCCCACAGAGTAGGTCGAAGTTCTTGGCATGAAAAGCTTCAAGGGCTTTTTCTCGATAGGATCTATTGCAATAGAAGAAATCCATGCATAAAAGGGAAGAATCATTGTTCCAGACTGATTTTGACGAGCATTGCAGTGCCCTCTTGATCCATTTTGTATGATGCATGCATGAGTGCATAGAGTGCATTGTATTCTTGAGTTATCAAGGCTTCTCCAGTATCGCCCCTTATCTGCAGAAATTTCGTCGTATATCATCAATCTCTCTTGCTAAGAAGCCTTGAGATGCTGTGAGTATCAAAAGGTCTATATTCCTTATCGTTCACTTCGAAAGGCTCGAAACGTACAGCAATAGCCCTCCGTCTTATCCAGATCCGGAATGTGTTGATTGCAGTACCATTAAGGTCAATAGTTGAAGGAAGCTCATCTAAAGCCTGTATATCTCGGGTCTTGATCTCGATAATTTCACCTTCTTTGAACCATGACATGTTTTTTTGTTCATGAAGCAAAAGTATAAGACATTTTTCTTTATCATAGGGGTGTTTCTTTATAGAACCTACAAATGGAACAGCATCAAAGGCGGGATGTTCTCGATATTTTACAATATCAGATACATCCTCAAGCATCTCTAAATCCTCTGCGTCAAAATAACTAGAAATACTCAAGGCAATCCTCCTTAGTGATTCTGTTCAATATTATAAATGATCTATGTTCCTTTGCATTACATAATTCTTTCTTTTAGTATCCAGAATCGCCCAGACGAAAAGCAACCCAACGAAAGCAGCACAAGCCCAAGCAAACCAGTCTCCAAAATTCAAATAGAAAGTAAAACGAGATTCATAAATAGGAACATCTACCACTATGGAAGCAGTAATGAACTGAGGCAATTCAGCAATATTTCTTCCGTCGGAACCGATGACACAGGTGACTCCTGAGTTGGTTGACCGCACAAGTGCCCGCCTTGTTTCAATTGCTCTAAGCCTTGCTACAGCATAATGCTGAATCTGGGCACTTTTTGTCCTGGACCATGAATCGTTTGTTAGATTTATCAATAAATCTGCGCCCCGATGGATAAAATTTCTGCATAACTCGGAAAAGGCATCCTCGAAGCATATAGGAGTCGCAAATCGAATGGTAGGCAAGGTATTCATGCCATTTAGACCATCATCTCTATCTTTTGGGCTCAATGCGAAGATTACTTCTTCATTTCCCATAACCCAACCGCCTTCGAGCCCTATCACATTTTGAATAAAAGAGCGAAACCAAGAGAATTCCCAGAAAGGAATGGCTTCTGCAAAGGGTACAGGATGTATTTTTGCGTATGTTTCACCAATTCTACCTGTAGGATAAATAATACCCACCGAATTGGATGCTTCATAGGTATCCCAATTCCAGACAACTGGGAGGCCAGTCAGCAATGGAATATCGGCATTCCTCAGAAAGGGCAATAGGGGTTCTTCGGGAGGATTATGTTCAAACCAAGATTGGAAATCCTTGTAAGGACGTCTTAGGCTCGTTTCGCTGAATACTATGAGGTCAGGCATTGTGTTTTTTTCTTCTTGGATTGATTTCAAAGCCTGTTTAGCTACTTTTATATTCGCGTATAGCGCTTCGTTTTCTCCAGAAATCCATGGGTCCGTGTTCTGTTGACAGAGCAGAAGGCGCAATGTTGCCTTGATGGGAATAGGCCGAGACATTGTCAAAGCACCATAGAGAAGTAGTATCAAAGCCCAGGTTCCAGCTATCGTGGGCCAACGAAAACAACTTTTTGAGGGGCTCATTTTACGCATTTTTTGTAAAATAAGTTCTGAGGTTGCCGATGAACATAAGGCTAAGAAAGCGGAAATGCCATAGACACCCCAGAGGTCAGCTGTCTGTAACATAATCGGTAACCCAGTAAAGGAGTAAGCCAAAAGTCCCCAAGGATACCCTAAAAAGCCAGTAGATTTTGCAAACTCCAGAGCTGCCCATGCCAAAGCGAATGCAAAAGGTCTGCAGCCATCTGTATGGTGCAAAAGAAAACATCCATACATAAGGGCTACTCCATATATTACCGCATAAGCGATGGTTGTAGTCCCTAGAGTCCAAAATGCAAAGTTCTTATAGAAAAAGAGCCAATAGCTTGTCAGTGCATGATAGAGTGCTCCAAAGAGAGCGCCAATCAGGCTTGCTTCTTCTAGCTTCTCAGTATCAACAAGTGCCATATAAAGTGGCACGAGGCAGAAGAGGCCAAAAAACCAATTCCCATACAAGAACAGTTCATTGGGCTGAGCAAGCGCAGCAAATAAAGCAGCTAACAATGCCCATAGCGAACGAATCCAGAAAGGTGTTGAAAAAAAGCTAAGATTTTCGGGTTTTAGGATTTTTTGTCGGTGCAGCCTCTTCCTCTTGGCCAGTTCATTCATAATGAAATCAGTATAAGCGAAAGAGCTTTTTAGCTAAAGAGCGAGAGCACATTTTTTCCATTGACTGTTGAAGTAGAACTACATTAAATTAGAATCTATGCCAAATGCGGTCTTTGCAGGAAGCTTTGATCCTCCGACCTCAGGCCACTTCGATGTAATCAAGAGTGCCCTTAGTATATTCGACGGTCTTTATGTTGTTGTTGCTATCAACCCCGAAAAAGACGGATTATTCACTATTGATGAGCGTATTGAAATGCTCAATGCAATAAACAGATTCGGTAAACGAATGAAAGTATGTAAATGGGATGGTCTAGTGACTGACTTTGCTCGTCAACATGGATGCACTGTGCTCGTGCGCGGGCTGCGCAATGCTGCTGAATTGCCCTATGAGTCCACTATGGCCTACATGAACCAAAGACTCGATCCTTCCATAAAGACAGTTTTTTTCCTCTATGATGCT
>MWDY01000252.1 GCA_002070755.1 Spirochaetes bacterium ADurb.Bin110
TATGGAACATATTGCATTGAGAGTCTCCCCGAGAGGAAAACTTACTAAAGGAGAGCTCAGGCAAGAACGCAAAAAGGGCAGATTGCCCGCTCAGATCTATGGCAAAGGGATTGAGCCAATCTCGGTTTTTCTCGAAGGCAAGGAATTTGCAAATGTTGCAAAACGTATCACCGAGAGTATGATCATCGATCTAGATTTGGAAGGGGAAAAATTTGCTGCTTTATTGAAGGAGATCCAAAAAGAGACAATTTCTGGTGATATCCTCCACATTGATTTTAATCTCTTGAGGCATGATAGAAAGATTCGTGTCAGAGTGCCTCTTCACCTGAATGGCACAGCGAAAGGCGTCAAAGATGGAGGGATTTTGGAGCATTCGATTCATGAGATTGAAGTTGAGTGCGATTCCGATCACCTTCCAGAAAAGATCGAAGTCGATATCACGGATCTTGAAGCGAATCATGCTCTTCACTTGAGAGAAGTAGCTTTGCCTGAAGGAGTAAAGCTAGTCACTAACCCAGATACTGTCTTTGCGATTATAAAGTTTGCACATGGAGAGCCTGAAAAGCCATCCGAGGTCGAAGCTGAAGCAGCTGAAGAAGCTCTTGCGCCTACAGAGCAAGAATCTGCAGAAACGACAAGTGAAGCTGTGCATAAATAGCTTTTAAATACCTCATTTTTATCCTTATAGTCCAGTGTTCCAGTTTAAGAGGCTGGAAAGCTGGGCTTTTTATTGCTAGGCTCTATATGTTCAAAAGACAAGAAGCTAGGGTGCCCAGAGGCAAGCCTTAGCAAGGCAAAGAGAATGAAAACCCTCGAATACAGAGTCAAGAAGGTCCTCCTGGACATGCCTGTGGATTTTCATGAGCCATTGGCAGTTGCCTTTTCAGGGGGACTCGACTCAAGTGTTCTTCTCAGCATTCTTATTCGTATTATTGGGCATGAGAACATAAGAGCCATCCATGTATGTCACAATATTCGTCCAAAAGAAGAGCTTGAAAAAGAGAAGACAATTGTGCAAAAAACATGCAGAGATATGAGTATTCCTCTGACCATAGTGAATATAAGGCAAAGCGCTATTTCTGAGTATGCACATAGGACAAAGTGTGGCATCGAAGCGGCAGCAAGACAATATCGATATCATGCTCTTTTAAGGACAGCTCAAAGATTTGGTATCTCTACAATAGCCACTGCTCATCAAGCAGATGACCAAGCAGAAACCTTTTTCCTGCATCTTTTCCGAGGTGGGCGCCTTGAGGCTCTCGGTGGCATTTCGCAGTCAAGAGTTGTCGATAGTGCAAATGACATTTACATTATTCGCCCCCTTCTGAGTTTTAGACGCTACGAGCTAGAAGAATTTGCAAGAGAAAATGGCCTCGAATGGTCAGAGGATTCAACAAATACAGACAACTCTTTTTTGAGAAATAGAATTAGACATGAGCTCATTCCTTTACTCGATACAAGATTTCCTTCCTGGAGATCATCAATCGAATCTTATCAGCAGCAAGCTCAGGAATTGAACTCTCTTGTTACTTCAATCGCTCGCAAGCGCATGCCAACAATGGTGAGAGGTCGCGGTAAGGATGCCATACTGGATCAAACTCTATTTAAAAATGAAGAAGCTTTGGTGCGCAGGGAAATCCTGAGGCTCTTTATTATGCATTTGGGATTGGGGGATATTGTCAGTCAAGGCGCGTTGCGATCCCTTGAGCATGCAATTCTAAAAGGGGCACCTAGAGTCGAAGCAGGAAGATGTCAATTCGATCTCTCTTGTGGAGTTGTCAAGTATATCGGAAAAGCGGATTCTTCTTCTGCATTTTTAGACCGAAGTATTTCGCACCTAAAGGATTTATGGAGGATAGATGAATTTTTTTTAAGGATAAGAGAGCCGGGTCAATACGAATGCGGGCCATTCAGCATCGTTGTACCTAAAAGCAAGTTCGCTCCTTTTTCAGATATCGCTGAAATAGACAAGGGGGAATTTAAATGCCTATCGATACCGCTTTCCTTTCCATTTGTTTTTCGAAATCGAAAGGAAGGTGAAACCATAAGCCATAAAGCCAGCTCGAAAGACTTGGATGCGATTTTGAAAAAGCAGAAGATTTCTGCGGAAGCAAAGCATATTGTTGCTATTCTAGAAGATGAATATGGGATTGCGGCAATTCTTTTAATGACTTTTGATGGCAAATTAAATATAAAATCATATTATCCTTCACAGTTGCTGTCCGAAAAAAGAAAAATAATGTATATTTTGCTATCGATGAAAGGAGATTTTTAGATAAATGCCTGATCAAAACGATAATAGAAATGGGAATAAGCCCGATCTACCCATCGCTCCCAAAGGCAATAGAGCGGCTCTTGTCCTGTTTTTTTCTATAATTGTCCTATTAGCGGTCTTTCTATTCTTTGGACAAAACGAGAATTCGCGAGAGATTTCTTATTCTTCGTTTTTGTCTTATCTTGAACTTGGAGAAGTCAAATCCATCAAGATCGTCGATCAGAGGGACATAGAGGGAGTACTAAAGGGCAAGGGTGGGGCAGAAATGCCTTTCACCACGAGAATACCTTATTTTGACGCTGAGCTGATGGCTAAGCTTGAAGAAAAGGGAGTAAGCGTAACCGGAGCGATAAGCGGCACGAGTCCTTTCCAGATATTGTTTGAGCTCACGCCATGGATATTTGGCTTTATCATGATATGGATAATGATGAAGCAAGTACAAGGCAACAACAAGGCATTCAGTTTTGGAAAAAGCCGGGCAAAAATGTATAGTGATTCCAATAAAAAGATCACCTTTGAAGATGTTGCTGGACAAAAGGAAGCCAAGTATGAGCTTATGGAGGTAGTCGATTTTCTCAAGAATCCCAATAGGTTCCTCAAGATGGGCGCTAAGATACCCAAAGGAGTCCTTCTAGTGGGTATGCCTGGAACAGGCAAGACGCTCATAGCAAAGGCGACGGCTGGTGAAGCAAATGTGCCATTTTTCCATATGTCGGGTTCAGATTTCGTCGAAATGTTCGTCGGTGTTGGCGCTAGCCGTGTTCGTGACCTCTTTGAACAAGGTCGAAAGCATGCTCCATGTATAATCTTCATAGATGAGCTCGACGCGGTAGGCAGAACTCGAGGTTCTGGACTTGGGGGAGGACATGACGAAAGAGAACAGACTTTGAATCAAATGCTTGTTGAAATGGACGGATTTGATACAAAGGATGGAGTTATTGTTTTGGCAGCCACCAATAGGCCTGATGTTCTAGACCCTGCATTGTTGAGACCAGGCCGCTTCGATAGACAAGTTGTCGTTGCAATGCCTGATGTAAATGAGAGAAGCGAGATTCTTAAGATACACATGCGCCAGATTCCAATTTCTGGTGATGTAGATGTAGAGAAACTCTCTCGTGCTACCCCTGGAACTTCTGGAGCCGATCTTGCTAACCTGGTTAACGAAGCCGCTCTCTTTGCTATCCGCAAAAATAAAGAAGTGGTTGAGATGGACGATTTCGAAGATGCACGAGACAAGATACTAATGGGTGTAGCGCGCAAGAGCTTGGTGGTTGCGGATGAAGAAAAACGAGCCACTGCAATCCATGAATCGGGGCATGCGCTTTTGCATTATTTTCTTGCACACGCGGATTCACTTCATAAGGTGACTATCGTTCCTAGGGGAAGAGCTCTGGGCTTGGCTTTATCCTTGCCAGATAAGGATACATACTCGAGAACTTATGGATGGCTTTACGATCGTATCGTGATTTCTTATGGCGGATATGCAGCAGAGAAAATTGTATATGGCGAAACCACTACAGGAGCTGCACAGGATATCAAGCAGGCCACAGAAATTGCCCAAAAGATGGTGCGCGAGTGGGGAATGGCGGAGGATATCGGTCCAATCTCTCTTGGAGAGGATGAAGAGCCTATTTTTCTCGGACGAGAAATAGCGCAACACAAGGATTATTCAGAAGCGACGGCGCAAAGGATAGATGCGGCCATTCAAGGCATTCTTGATTCTGCATTGGAAAAGGCAACCAATATTCTAAAGCGGGAGAAAGATCGACTAGTTAAACTTGCAGATGAGCTTATGCAAGTTGAAACTCTGGAGGATAAAGCAGTAAGAGAGCTTCTTGGGCTTCCTGAGGGTAAAGTTCTCTTGGAAGAGGGGATTGCGCCATGTTGAGGAATTGAATGAAAACACGGCAATCTGCTATTCTTGCTCTTTTTTTATCCTTAAGTATAGCAGTAATTCTAAACAACTGTTCATCCCTGCCTAAGAATGAGTCAACAACTAATTCCTCTGAAGATGCAATTATTGCCCGTCTGGGTATGCTTGTAGATACTGATCCTGAACAGTGCATCGTTGTGATCTCAAATTTATTCGAACAGCAACGAGAAAAAAACCAATCTTTTGAAACTAGCATCATCGGCGAGAAAGGATTTGTGCTTTTTAATAAAGCTATAGATAATATCAATGTCCTCTTTAGAAAAGCCATTGCAGACCAGGACATTCTCTCGGCTCGTCGACTCTCTTTTTCTGCTGCTTCTTTGATTCAGTATGTATCTTTTTATGATTCTCTTAGTGAAATGGTATCAGAAGAGCTATCGATTATAGCATCGCCGGCAATGAGACTACAGCTTGCTCTCTGGGAAGCAGAGAACAAATTCAAAGAATATGGTTATGTTACAGGCAAGGCAGTGCTATCTATGGCTTACCTGGGAGAGCAAGGAGAAAATTCTTTCAATAAAGATATGGCTTTTTCTATAGAAGACTTGAAAAAAGCTCTTATCGACGCAAGAGATCCAAAAGAATATTTTGCTACATGGGCTGCCAGGGCCAAAGAGAATAATGATCTCAATGCAGAAGCTTGGTTTGAATCGCTCTCGTCTGGTCGGATCAGTTACTCTCCAGCTATCCAGACTTCCAGTCAAGATTGGTTGGCCGATGCAGTGTCGAGCGTGGTCACAGTATATGTGGACCGCGGGTTCAAGGTCCAAGGCGGATACAGCGTTCCAGATCGCGTGCTTGGCACGGCTTTTCAAATTTCTGAAGGATTATACCTGACAAATTATCATGTTGTTCAGAGCGAGATTGATCCTACATACAAAGGATATTCCCGAATCAGTATTCGGCCTTCCGATAGTCCTCAGATAAGGGTACCTGCAAAAGTCCTTAGCTGGGATGAAGAATTGGATTTGGCGCTGATTAAGTCCACAGAACATGCTCGCGGTAGTATTTTGCTGCCTCCTCCAGGAATGAGATTCCATGCAGGAGATCGTGTCTTTGCTGTCGGCTCGCCAATAGGTCTTGAAAACAGCATTACAGCTGGTGTTGTCAGTTCATTGAGCAGAAAAATCATATCCTTTGGCGAAGCTGCTCAGATCGATGTTCCAGTCAACCAAGGTAATTCAGGCAGCCCGCTCTTTTCTGAAAATGGTGTGCTAGTAGGAATGGTCTTTGCCGGATTGCCATCATTTCAGAACATAAACTTCGCATTGCCTGTTCAATGGATTTCCTTATCTCTTCCTGCCCTATTCGAGGGAAAGGAAGTTGTCCATGCAAGACTTGGACTTATTATGGGGAAAGGCAGTGGTCAGAGTCCGCTAGTTCTTGCTGACCTCGATCCGTCTCTTTCT
>MWDY01000253.1 GCA_002070755.1 Spirochaetes bacterium ADurb.Bin110
CGTGCCTGCACCAGCTCTTCCTGCTATTATGGTCGAAGCAGCATATATGTTTGCGATTTCTGAACCTATATATGGTAAAGGACGATATGCTCTGCGAACAGCTGGATCATCCGGAATTCTCGCCTTGACTTCGTCGAAATTAGCCCAGCCTGTTTGGTGCACTATTTGAACTAATGGTACGAGCAGACTAAGTGAGGATAGCACAATATCGTTTACCTCCTGTGCACCCTGGCTTCCACCTAGCACAAATAAAACAGGCTTTTCATCCACAAATTCGAGCATGGATAGTCCGCGCTGTCGGTCTCCATAAAGGATATCAGGGCGCACTGGATTTCCGGTTCTTATTATCTTGCTTCTAAGGCTCTTAGGAAAATACTGGGCTGTCACTTCCCAGCTTGTAAGGATAAGTGATGCTTTTTTGCTGTTGAGTCTGGTTGCAAGCCCTGGTGATGCATCTGATTCATGGGTAATGACAGGGATCCCAAGAGAACATGCAGCCCAGCAAGGTGGAACGCTCACATAGCCTCCTTTAGAAAAGAGAATTGATGGCTGAATATCTTTGAGAATATCCCGCACCCTGAAATAGGCTGAAGCTATTCTCCCCAGATCCGAGATATTGCGAAGCGAAAGCTCACGGCGAAATTTTCCCGAAGGAATTGCATAATATTCGATTCCTTGTCCAGTAACAATGCTGCGGTCTAATTCTTTTTCGGAGCCTATCCAGACAATTCTTCCCTTGAAGCCAAGACTATGCAATTCCTCTATAATCGCCAAGCCGGGGTATATATGACCTCCTGTGCCTCCGCCGGTAAAAGCAATGCAGACCTTTTCATGCTCATTCTTTGCATGGAGCTCTGTTTTATGAATAGACTGCACCTTGCCTTCTCCTATAAATCTCGTGTTATCCAATCAGCTTAATCACCATGATTCTCGACCACACTCAATGCAGAAACAATGAAAGCATCTAATAACTCATCGTCGGTGGATTCGCTTTTATTAATAGCGTTGAGGGCCTTTTTTGCAAGCACTTTCCCTAATTGTACACCTTCCTGATCAAAACTGTTGAGATTCCACACAAAGCCCTGAAACATAACCTTATTCTCAAAATGGGAATAGAGAGCACCAAGCTGTCTTGGCCCGAGTTCTTTGGCCAATAGAAGTGTCGAAGGACGGTTCCCTGGGAAAGCTTTGTTTAGGTTATCGTCTTTTTTGCCGACGGCAAATGCATGGATTTGAGCAATGAGATTGGCCAAGAGTTTTTGACGCGAGCTCGAACCTTCAGAAATCATATCGGGGGAAAGTTGATTTCTGAGAAAACCTATGAATTGAAGAGGAATAATATCAGTTCCCTGATGTAGAAGCTGGTAGAAAGAATGCTGACCATTTGTACCAGGTTCGCCGAATACTAAAGGCCCAGTTGAGTAAGAAACAAGATGGCCTTCGCGGTTTACAGACTTGCCGTTAGACTCCATATCAAGCTGTTGCAGGTGTGCGGGGAAGCGAGAAAGGGATTCAGCATAAGGCAATACAGCTGTGGCTGGCCAACCCAGTAGATTTCTTTCATAGATGCCGATCAAAGCGTCCATGAGCACAGGGTTTTTTCTCAAAGAAGGTTCAAGGGCTAGTCTATCAGCCTCATTTGCTCCTTCCAAAAACTCTTCAAAGGTTTCTGGTCCATAAGCAGTCGAGATTATAACCCCTCCCACTGCGCTAGAAGTCGAATATCGTCCGCCTATGAAATCGTCTATATAGAAGCTATCTAGATAATGCGGGTTATGAGCCAAGGGGCTAGAAGTGCTTGTCACAGCCACAATATGTTTATCTGGATTCAGTCCAGCCCTCTGTAGCCTATCGCGCACTAGGGTCTCGTTGGCCAGTGTCTCCTGTGTGGTTCCACTCTTTGAAACAAGTACAAACAAACTTTCTGAGAGATCTATATTTGCAAGCACATAATCAGCATCGTCGGGATCAACATTCGAAATGAACCACGGTCTGAGCCTAGCGCGTTCTATTGAAACTGCCCAGCGCGAGAGGGCTAGACTTGCGGCTCTTGGACCAAGGTCTGATCCTCCTATGCCTATCTGTACAATTTCTGTAAAGATCTTGCCTGCAGAGCTGAGGATTTTGCCTTCTCGAATCTTTTGTGCGAAATCGTAGAATCGATGCTTTTCCTCTCGATAGAAAACCTCCATATCTTGGCTATTCCAGATCACGGGCTTTCCAAGATGCCCTCGAGCTAAGTGATGGAGCACCATCCTTTTTTCGCTTGTGTTCATAATTGCACCCTCGGTCAGCATGCGATACTTTTCTATGAGCTGTTGTTCTCTGGCTAGAGCTTCGAGCTCGTCGATTATCGCATCGTCTATGGGTGCAAAAGCATAGCAGTAGCGAAAACCTGCGGCATGAGGAATCCACCAGTCCGATATTCGCTCTTGTTTAAGAGATTCGCGCAATTCGATAGCAGGGATCTTTTTTAGTGCTTCAAAGGCCTGGCAGGTATCAAGGTTTTTAAAAAGAACCATAAAATGACCTCTCGATTCAAAGCCTTTCTTGTTGAGGTGTTTCTTTCTCATACATGATATTGCTAAAAGTGATACACTTCAAGCTCACCCAAGACTGTTGCGGGCAAGTTTGCTGAGAGTTTTACCTTTTTGGCTAAGCAGAATCCTGTTTTTCCATGTTCCCTTTTTTGGTGCATATAGGATATCTAGCATAAATAGAGAATTAATCAATTCTTCTCTTTCTATCTTGAGCCATCCATAGAGACAGCCGGCATATTTCCCTTTTCCTTTGCCATAAGCACCGAGTATGTCGATTAGTTCTTTGGAGGTAAAGACACCTTGATGCGAGGCGCAGAAAGAAATCGTCTCGATGAACCCTTCTGCCCTTGATAGAAATTCCCATTCTGGAGAGATATCTGATGCATCTGAATCTAATTGCATTTTCGAAGTATGCGATCCTTCGATACAATTATCGCATTTCCCGCACTCTGGTGTTTGTTGTTCTCCTAAAAGATGAAGTAGGAATTCTCTTCGGCATGATTTCAGGGCGGGATAGGGCAAAAAACAAGCTTTTCGGATCGACTGCATGTCTCGTTCCCTATCATCCTTCTGATTTGCCCTGCAATATAGCGAATATCGCGCTGCAAGGTCATCGATGAGAATGGCTAAGGCATTCTTTCCATCGCGGCCTCCGCGACCGGCTTCTTGAATATATGCTTCGGCACTTTCTGGCAGAGAGCTGTGGATAACAGTCCTGATGTTTTTCTTGTCCATGCCCATTCCATAAGCATTTGTAGAAACCAAGATTGCATCGTCTGAGTCTTGAAACCATTGCTCAATATTGCAGCGCTCGGGTCGATCGAGCCCAGCATGATAAAAGCGCACTTGATTGAATCCAGAAGCTTTGAGTAGCTCAGCTTTGAGCCTTGTTCCTGGACGTGAACGATCGAATATGATAGCTGGTTTTTTGCAGTACAACAGGGTTTGACGGAGAGTTCTGATCATAGAAAGTGTATGCACAACAGCATAAAGAATGTTAGAACGGTCTGCCTCTGCATCTACTAATTGATAATTCTTATCCATAAAGAGCTTTTTCTCGATCGATTGCACGATATGAGGACCAGCTGTGGCAGTAAATGCACTCAAAATCCTAGGCGAAATTGCTTCAACGGCCTCGCCAAGCGCAAGGTAGGAAGGCCTAAAACTCTCTCCCCACTCGCTTATACAGTGCGCTTCATCGACTACAAAGTGAGCAATTCCGAATCGGTTCAAGAATCGGCGCAGTTTTGGTGCGCTCAATATCTCAGGATTGACAACGACCATCGTAGCTTTTCCTGAAGTGATCAGCTCTTCCTGTTCATGCCACTCTTCCTTGCTGAGACCTCCACGGAAAAGTGCGCAGGGAATATTTGCCTCATCTAGTCTGCGCTTTTGGTCGTTCATAAGAGCAAGAAGAGGATAGACAACTATAGTCAGTCCACTTAAAAGCAAAGAAGGGAGCTGAAAACAGACTGATTTGCCAAATCCAGTCGGGAAAAGGATGAGCTGACGATAAGTCTCTTGCCTTTCTGGAAACTCAGTCTTTTCATCCTGGTTCATTGTTGCATCATCGACAATAAGATCTAGATTGGGATCTTTGTCTAACTCTGCAGAGCCTCTAGCTTCATCTAATATGTTTGCAATCACAAACCGCTGGAGAGGAGTCAGATGTGGGATATGAAATCTATCACGCCCAAGAACTCCAATAGGGTCTTCAGGTTCGGAAGCGAAATCCTGTTTGAGCATTTTTGGCTTTCAACTAATAGACGCTCTATTCATTGTCTTTGCTTCAATAAATCGGATAAGCCTATCTTTGGGCAGAGATCTACAACGGGACAGTACCCTTTTTGCACTATACAGGCTGGCTTGCGCGCAGTACAAGTAAATTTTCCATGCCTATTCACTGCATGCGAAAATTTAGTATGCTTTTCTGGTGGAAGATTTGCTCGGATTATCGATTCGATAAGAGTTGCTTCTTTTTTTGTTGATACTCCGAGCCTAAAAAGCACTCTAAGCACATGTGTATCCACAATAATACCTGGCTTTTCATAACAAGCTGATATAAGCAGATTCGCGGACTTTCTTCCTACACCAGGCAATTCGATCAATTCTTCAAGACTCGATGGAATTTGCCCATTGAATCGCTTCTGGAGTACTCTGGCTGTCTCGATTATATGCTTGGCCTTTACACGATAGAATCCCAGAGGGTGAATGATATTCTCAATCTCATGTATATTTGCATCTGCAAGGCTTTCAGCATTCGGAAAGCGACGAAAGAGCTCTTTCGTCACAATATTGACCTGATCATCCGTAGTCTGAGCGCTCAAAATCACAGCAATAAGTAACTCAAAGCAATTGTGATAATACAAAAGAGGGCGAGCATCAGGCCATATTGGAACCAGACGAATGTATAACTCTTCTAGCAACTGAGGTAGGGTTATCGATTCATTTATTTCTCTTAGGGTTATTCCTAGTTCATTGTTCATTATTATCTCCTGTCTCAAACTTGACCTTTCTCTATTCACCATATAGTATATGGCGGCTCTAGTTTATCGCAATGAGAGGGAGGATTCATGAATCCATCTATTCTGAAAGGAAGATCGCTCCTCACATGGATCGATTATACACCAGAAGAAATAAGGTATTTTTTAAGTTTATCGAAAAAAGTTAAAGAAGAAGCAAAAAAAGGCATGCATAAGCAGCGCTTTAAGGGTAAGACCATGGCTCTCCTTTTTGAGAAACGTTCTACCCGTACTCGCTGTGCATTTGAGACAGCTTTTGGAGAAGAAGGTGGCCATCCAGTCTTTCTCTCTAATCAAGACATCCAGCTTGGAGCCAAGGAATCTATCGAAGATACGGCTCGTGTTCTTGGTCGCATGTTCAATGCAATCGAGTTTCGTGGCTTTAAACAAGAATATGTCGAGATTCTTGCTAAATACTCAAGCGTGCCGGTCTATAATGGCCTGACAGATTCATTTCATCCGACTCAGGCTCTTGCGGATGTGCTCACCATCGAGGAAAATTTCGGCAACTGCGCGGAGAAGCGACTCTGTTTTGTTGGTGATGGACGCAACAATGTCGCTCGATCTCTCATGGTGATCAGTGCAAAACTAGGCATGCATTTCACCATTGTATCGCCACGTGAGCTCTGGCCCGATAACGAGCTGGTTAATCTCTGCGAGAGCTTTGCTAAGGCATCGGGTTCTACCATAACAATCACAGATGAAATAGAGAACGGCGTCAAAGAAGCTGATGCCATCTATACTGATGTTTGGGTTTCGATGGGGGAAGAGGCTCTCAAAGCTGAACGAGTCAAATTGCTCGCTCCATATCAGGTCAACGCCGAGCTTATGGCAAAGACCGGAAAAAATGCCTGCATTTTTTTGCATTGTCTGCCAGCAGTGAAAGGGGAGGAAGTGACATTCGATGTCATCGAAGGGCCTCAGTCAAAGGTATTCGATGAGGCTGAAAATAGAAAACACAGTATAAAAGCCATAATCCTTGCTACACTGTAGCATCTAGGAATAGGAATCTATAATACCTACCATGAAACAAGTTCCACGAGCAGTGATAGACTTCATAAATCATCACGATTGTTTTTATATTCTAGGTCATCGCGAACCTGATGGCGATTGTATCGGTTCCCAACTTGCACTTGCTTCTATGCTTCAGAGTATGGGAAAGCGTGTCCATGTTCTTTCTTCTGGACCATTTAATAGGATAGAGATACTTCCATTTGAGGCGCGCTTCAAAAGCGAGGTCCCAGGCGAGAGAGATTTTGAGAGAACAGCAGCCATTGTGCTCGATTGCTCTTCGATGGAGAGAATAGGAAATATTGCGGAGAGGATGCCCAATATTCCCGCTTCATTCATTGATCATCATTCGACATCTAGTGCTCCAGGCCCATATGATTGGTTGGATGAATCGGCTTCGGCAGTGTCAGCAATGATTTTGCTTCTTATGGAGTCAATGGGTCATAGCCCCACCAAAGAGGAAGCAGAGTTGTTATTTTTCGGTCTATGCACAGATACAGGCTTTTTCCGACATTTGGATGAACATGGAAGTGAAAGCTTTAAGATAGCAGCTCGGCTTGTCGAAGCCGGCGTTTCGCCTAAGCGTGTATATATGGCCATCAATGGAGGAAGAACCCTAGCTTCTCGCCGCATGCTAGGCGAACTTCTCCTTCGTATTCAGCCATATTACGAAGGCAGACTCCTCGTTTCTTGGGTTACCATAGAAGATCAGCAAAAATATGGCATGTCCAGTAGAGACTCTGATTTGCTATACCAGCTAATGATGGACATAGTCGATTGCGAAGTCTGTTTTGTAGTGAAACAGGAGACCGACGATATGTGTACAGTTGGTCTTCGGTCCAAGAATTTCATCAATGTTGCAAGAATCGCTGGACAATATGGAGGTGGCGGGCATCGGCTTGCCGCTGGCCTTTCTATAAATGGCAAAGTCGATGAAGTCGTCCATACGCTAGTTGGGGCCTTTGCAGATGTCTTCAGCAACGAAGAGACCGGAAAATAGCGATCCAATAGCCAGAAGGCTAGATCGATAACTTCTTTCTGCCACAATAGGCATGATTATGAGCTTATTGTACACTGTCCTTGACTAGAGAAAGTCGATTCTTTTCATTAAAAAGGGCATTAATAATTCTCTTAAAAGCGCACTTTGTATGAAAAGGCAAGCCCTTTGTATTAGAAAGCAATATTCCCAATTATCTTTTTTTATCTCATTGGTCAATGGTATTATCAAGTTTTTACCTTCTATAAATGAGGACCGCGCCTTAATAATTAAAAATTGTCTTTTCATGTAATATTTCAGCCCAATTCATTTTTTATTAAGCTTAGAAATATCAAATAATTCTTGATTTAAACATAAATTAAATATTGCTTCTGAATTTATGCTGAATTTTCTGATTTGGCACATCGTTTGCAGACTAGAATCGGAGGCTCAAGAATGGACTCTCAAACCTACCTCGATCTTGTTCGCAAGATGTATGAACATCCGAAGCGCTATGGCTTTTTCACAAAGGATGAAATATCAGACGCGCTCAATCATTATCGCAACCGCATCGAATTGATAATCGATCGGGCCGAAAATGAAAGTAGGACAAAAGATGCATATCTGTTGAGCAGTATGCGATATGTTGCAAAAAGCGTACATCGTCAGAATTTTAATCTCAGTCTCTGTGAGACTGCTTATATATATTCCAATTTCACAGAAGATCTCGCAATTGAATCTCCAGTAGAACCATGGACAGATTATGAAACGGCGCAAGATATAGCAACTGAAAAAGGAGTTTTAAATCTTGCTCCTCAAGTAATCTTAAATAGATTGACTCCTGCTCGTAAAAGACTGCTCTTTCTAATACTTAAATGCGCTTGGGAGATCGATGAAGAGCTTTTGAATAGATGTAGCCTTGCTCTGGGCATCCCCAAGCAATACTTGTTCAATTTAATCGAATTGACAAAGAGAAGGACCGAAGGATGCTGGAATAAGGCGGAGCAGATGAATATCAAATTGCATACACTATGGATTCGGCTTCGTGTACTGGAATTCAGGCTCGAGACTTGTCTTCTCAATGAGGAGAAAGAGTATATTCTATGCTCTCTTAAACGATGTCGAGCGCGCTATGCTCGGCTTTTAGAAAAGCGTGGTCGCCGCAGATCGGTTGTTTCGAATGAATCCATTTCAGAAATACTTGGGGTACCAAAGGGTAGCATAGACTCAGGTCTTTTTTACCTCAGAAAACACATCGATTCTGGTAAGCGTCTTGAAGATTATAGAAAACTAGGCTAAACAATTGCCTATGAGACTTGTCGTTGCAACAAACAACATGCATAAAATCGATGAATTTAGGCCCCTGTTTCCATGCCATGAGCTACTACTCCCTTCAGATCTGGGAATCAATGAATTCTGCCCCGAAGAAAATGGTAAGACATTTTTTGAAAATGCTTATATAAAGGCTAAGACCCTTTATCAGCTATTAGGAATACCATCTATAGCAGATGATTCAGGGCTCTGCGTTGAAGCCCTAGGCGGAAAGCCCGGCATAGAATCCGCTCGTTATGGCTCTAATGGTGGAAGGCTGCTTACTGCTTCAGAGAAAAATAGCCTTTTGCTCTCTGAGCTTGTGGAAGTTTCCAATAGGAGCTGTGCTTTTGTATGTTGTCTTGTTCTCTATTATGATAAGCAGCGTTTTATTTGTGTCCAGGAGACACTCGAAGGCGAAATTGCTAGAAGTCCAAGTGGGAAAGGTGGTTTTGGTTATGATCCCATTGTCTACCTTCCCAAGTATGGAAAGACAGTTGCAGAGCTATCTGCAAATGAAAAGAATATAATTTCTCATCGAGGCAAGGCAGCACAAAAAATGGCCTCGATTTTGACAACCCTCAGCCTTGAATATGAAGACTGAGAAAGCTTGTTTCTAGCCTGAAAAAAGGCCGCCTTCTTTCGATGGCGGCCTTAATACTTCTGGGATGCTAGCAATTAATCGTTATCGTTAGCCTTTATTCCATATTTCTTATTAAAGCGCTCGATACGCCCCGCAGTATCGACAAGTTTCTGTTTGCCAGTGAAAAATGGATGACAGGCAGAACAGATTTCTATTTGGATATTCTTAGCTGTTGAGCGGGTCTCAATGACATTTCCGCACGCGCAAGTTATTGTTGTGAGCTCATATTTTGGGTGTATTCCCTTTTTCATTTATTCCTCCATAGGGTCTTGTTAGTATTTCTGTTAGAAAACCAGCAAGGCACGGCTACTCAATATATAAAATCAACGAGCTCTAGTCAATATGCCTATTCCATGCTCGAGTAAGGAGTATTCATCGATTTGAGAAAGGCATCATTGTTCTTTGTCTTCATCATACGGTCGATGAGCAGTTCGATTATTTCGACATCATCCATCGGATTTATTACTTTACGCAGAACCCAGATCTTCTGAAGCTCGTCTTCGGAAATAAGAAGTTCTTCTTTTCTTGTTCCAGATTTCTTAATGTTGATAGCAGGGTAGAGACGGCGATCAGACAAGCGTCTATCGAGATTGATCTCCATGTTGCCTGTGCCTTTGAACTCCTCAAAGATAACTTCGTCCATGCGAGAACCTGTATCGATAAGGGCCGTAGCGATGATAGTCAGCGAACCACCTTGTTCTATGTTGCGCGCTGCTCCGAAAAATCGCTTAGGCTTGTGCAGAGCATTAGAATCGACACCTCCAGACAATATCTTGCCAGAAGTAGGTACTGTTTGGTTATAGGCTCGCGCAAGCCTTGTGATCGAATCCAGCAGAATTACAACATCTCGTTTGTGCTCCACGAGGCGCTTAGCTTTCTCTAGCACCATCTCAGCTACCTGGACATGGCGGGTCGCTTGTTCATCGAATGTAGAAGAGATGACTTCGGCCTTTACAGTTCGCTCCATATCCGTGACCTCTTCAGGTCGCTCGTCGATGAGTAGAACAATGAGGTATACTTCGGGATGATTGGCCGTTATGGCGTTGGCTATTTTTTGTAAGAGGATGGTCTTTCCAGTACGAGGTGGGGATACAATGAGCCCGCGCTGGCCCTTTCCTATTGGACAGAAAAGATTGATGATTCTAGTAGAGATTTCTTCAGTGCTGGTTTCTAGATCCAATTTTTGCGTGGGGTAGAGAGGGGTAAGGTTCTCGAAGGGAATTCTATTCTGAGCTATCGATGGATCATCGAAATTGATCTGTTCGATACGAAGCATGGCAAAAAAGCGCTCACCTTCTTTAGGGCTTCTGATCTGGCCATAAACAGTATCTCCAGTCTTAAGGTTAAAGAGCCTGATTTGTGAAGGGGAAATGTAAATGTCATCTGTACCTGGCAGATAAGAGTTTTGAGGAGAACGCAAAAAGCCGTAGCCATCAGGAAGGATTTCAAGCGAGCCATAGGCATATATTATGCCGCCGTGTTCGGTGTGGCCTTTGAGAATATTGAAAATGAGTTCTTGTTTTTTTAGCGTGATGAGCAAATCATGATTTATGCCATATTTAGCCCCTAGCTCTCTCAATTCTATTATGCCCATCTTTGAAAGATCATTGATCAATAGGCGAGCTCTGGATTCGATTCTCTGTTCCGCACGGCTTTCCAACTCTGACTTGGGTAATTCAATCAATTTCTGGTGCTGACGGTCATCGAGCGGCATCGCTGCAACAACAAATCCATTGGGCTGTTCTTCGAGTGCTTCAGGAGTTGCTGTCGATTCAGGCAGCGGACTTTCTTCTAAGAGGTCTACATTTTGCGTAGGCTTCTTTTTTAAACGAATTTTAGTAACCGGCTTTCGGGCCTTCTGTTGCTGATTCTTCAAAGGTGCGGCAACATGTACATCGTTCAAGGACCGCTGTATGTCTTGTACGAGATCTTCGGTCTGTCCCTCGAAAAGTGATCCATTCTGTAAAATGGGTTGCTCTTCGTGCTGACTTTGATTCATTGCTATTTCCTCTTTTGGCACCGCTGAATTATTTTCCTCGTTATCAGAAGATTTTGCTGGGGATAAAGTTGTCTTCTTTCTATTATGAATTGCCATTGAGAATCTCCATGATATTATACAATCAAAACGGTGCCAGGCATCTTAATGGCTCCCCATTTGCTTTATATGGATTCTTGAACGGCGCATTGAGTCAAATCGAAAGGTAAGTTTTTTGGACCAAGTGCGGCCTTTTGCGCCGCGAATATGCAATAGATGTTATCAATATAGTGCGACAAAGGAGCGATGTCAATGTCCTCTATCTTCTGTTTGGCTTTTATCATCTAAAGAAAACCCAGCCATTTTGATTTTGCCTTCAAATTGTGCACCTTCTATAATATGGAGGCATGCTACTTTAATATCGCTCGTAACGCTAGCACCAGGAAGAATTATTATTTCTTCTGAAACGCTCATAGAGCCATTGAATTGTCCAGCAATAATAACTTTTTGAGCCCTTAACAAATCAGCTTCTATCTTGGCATTTCGAGAAATCTTAATGAATGTCCCTTCTATTGAACCATGGAAAACGCAGTGCAAGTCAAGGGGCTGGCTCGAACGCAGTATCCCATTCAGTGCAAGAGCTGGCCCGATATGCGTTGCGTATGGTTCCGAAGGTTCCAAATTCAACTTTTTCATAATCGACATGGAAAGCCATTATTAACAATATCCTTATTTGGCAAAAACACGCGATGGTCAAACCCTTTTTCTAAATGATTTGGGAATGCGGTCGATATCCATTTCCCATGCAGCCTTTTTGAGCTCTCTGCCAGGCCTAAAGGTGGCTACACCGTGATCTGTGACAGAAACGATTTCGCCTGTTTTTGGATTTCTAGCTTTTGATCTGCCTTTTCTGAGTTTTACCTCGAAAGTACCAAAGCCTCTCAGCTCGACTATCTTGCCATCAAGAATTGCGCCTTTTATTTCGGCAAATAGACCGTCGATAAGCTCGTGGATTTCCTTCCGCGTGGTTCGGCTTGTCGGCGATAGCGAATCGTACAGTGCATCTATCAACTCGGCTTTTGTCAATTTTTCGGCCATATCGTTCTCTGCTCCTTCCTGAAGGTACTAGACTCTCAATCTGATCTATTGATCTATCTTATTTACAAGTCGCTGCATCCGGGATTTTTTCCTGGCTGCAGTATTTTTCTTTACTATTCCTTTTCTGGCTGCTGAATCAATCCGCTTGATCATCTCTGATAGAGCTTCTTTTGCTGCTGCTGCATCTTTTTTTTCTGATGCAATGACTACTTTCTTAGCCGCCGATTTTATGGAAGTTTTTGTACTTTTATTAGCAAGCCTGCGCTTTTCATTTTGCCTTTGGCGCTTTTCTGCAGACAAGTTACTTGTACTCAATGGAATTCCTCCAGATAGCTATGTTTAATGAAAATCTTGGTTCAATCGAATTTCTGTGCTTAAGCTAGCAGATACCGAGCGACAATGTCAATACATTTTTGAAGTAATTGCATTCCTAGGCAAAATAAGGTAAAGATTTAAGATGATGTTAGTCAATGCTATCGTGGTTTTTATCATAGTCTCTATGCTGTTTCTTCTGGAATTCATCCTTGCGCTGAGGTGTCTATTTTCAGCCAGAAATGTGCGCTTTAATCTTTGTGCTAAATATGAGCAAATTGGTGCAAAGATCATCCTTGGGCTGTTCAGAATGTTTCATGGATTCAAAATTAGTGTGCGGAATCCAGAGAAGCTCGAAATTCCTCTTCGATGTCTTGTAATATCGAATCACCAGAGCCTACTGGACATCATTGTACTCATATCATTTTTGGGAATAAAACGGAAACCTCGCTTTGTTGCTAAGAGAGAGCTTCAATATGGCATTCCCTTTGTGAGCTTTACACTGAGAAAAGGAGGGCATTGCCTCATAAAGAGAGAAGGGGCTCCTCTTGACGCAATGCGAGAAGTGTCGAAAATGGCAAAGATATGCGCACAGATGGGAGCCTGCCCAGTGATTTTCCCTGAGGGCACGAGATCTAGAAATGGACATGTAGGAGAATTTCATACTGCAGGTGTTAGAAAATTGCTCGAGTCTGGTGGAAAGCTCCCAGTTGCAGCGATAGCTTTAGAGGGCGGCTGGCGAGTGGCAAATGCTATGGATTTTCTTAAGAGGTTTGGCAAAGTGCCTTATATTGTCGAAATAGTCAAGGTATACGAACCCCCGCGTAGCAAATATGATATCGAAAACATGCTCATCGATGCGCGCCATTTGATCGAAGAACGAATCGAAGAGCTTCGGACGCAATGAAATATTCTCCAATAGGATTCTGCTAAGCAATGCATATAAATAAAAAGCCCTAGCAATATACTAGGGCCTTTTATTCTCTTCGTGGATCACTTAAAGATCATTTGAAGTCGCTTGGGCGTCTTTCAACTCTCTTGCATTTTTCGCATTCAGCTATAGTCTTGACCTTGCTGTTTTCAAAGATGGTCTTCATCTTTATTTCGCCACCGCAAGAACAATAGAAACGCTGAGTTGAAGAGCCTGTACGAGCATTTTTAGATACCTGTGCCATAATGACTCCTTTTGCCAAAAAACCGGAGTAACAATACAGAAATCAGCATAAAAAGTCAATTCATTATTAAAAATGCCGCCGGATAAGGAGGGATATCCGACGGCTAATACAATGGAGGCTGCATGAAGAAGCTACGTTCACTTGCTCTTCATTTATTATAATACGAAATCGTTCTAAAAGTTACAATTTTGCAAAAAAATTTTCTACTTTTTTTGAAATAGATCCAAAAATTCTACAAGCATGCTCGAAAGAAGTATTTCGATTTCTTTTAACCTCGTTCTTAAAGCTCTCTGCAGCCTCATCTATGGCAACATAGCGGCCTAATTTGCGTTTAAGCTCATCCCAATGAGCAACTAGGAAAAGGTATAAATCAGATACAGTTCTGCCAGGAAATAGCGATAGGATATTTTCTGCTTCTATTGCTTGAGAGATTGGCTGGTAGACATTGTCGTGCCAAGAATAGAGAGCCACATGAAAAGGAATCTCTTCAGATATATGCTGGTTCAAGAAATATTTGTGTACGAGGATATGTTCTTTTATCGTATCAAATCTGCCAGGTTCGCTAAAATTGAGATCATCAGCCCCAACAACATTTGGATAATTAGTCTCCTTATAGAAGCGTCTCTTTTCATATTCGATTACAGCCTTCTTTATATCTTCTATTGTCATTTCTGGATCGAGTTGTATTTCGGACTGAAGCGATATGACCTCAGCATCTATGAATTCCTGTTTCTTGGCCCTAGCAACCGATACCCTATGATTGCCATCGCGGACAAAGTAGACTCCACCCATTTCATATAAGACCACAGGAGGAAGGCTTATGTCCTTATATTGCAATTCATCTATTCCTGTCCATCGAGCTTTTAGATGTTCTTTCTTTGGGAAAAAGAAACGATTGAAGTCTCTATAGCGGCCTTCACTTCCAACGATTCTATCGATAGGGACCGTAGTAATCCCTCTATATGTTTCAGCCTCAGGCTTAAGCAACTCCTTAGCCTGATCGAAGGGCATCAGATCGGACATGGAAGGTTTTAGCATACTGAAGATTCCTGCGGTAATAGCCTTACTTCTTGCTTTATAGAAATCGGATTCAGCGAGAGCGCGTAAATCATCCGCCATTTTTATCCTCCCTTGGCAAAGTTATGACTCTATGTCCGTATACATTGACGATTGTGGTATCATAGTAATTCATTTCGCGAAGCGCTTGCATGTCGTATATGTGCACATGCCCATGGACGAAATAATAAGGGTTAGCCAATCGAATAAGCCATCGATATGCGGAGAATCCCCTATGAGCGGGATCTCCACCATCATGAATACCGCGAGGAGGAGAATGTGCAAGAATGATGTCTACAGATCTTCCCCATAGCAAGCGTCTCAATAATAGCCTTGGGAGCATCAGTATTATGCGAAATGTCATCCATGCATCGGTGTACTGATTATGACCTTTATTGTAACTAATTGAGCCTGGCAGACCAAGAACGGATATACCATTTTCTTTCGCTATTTTAAAGCTAATTTGACCAAAATTTGCTTTTTGATTGCTTGAACCATAAATGTTACCTTTCTCAATATCTTGATTGGATTTATCATGGTTTCCAGCTACGGAGATGAGTGGCTTATTCAGCATGCTTGCGATATATTCGAGATACCCATCTGGTAGATCTCCAGCCGATAATATCAAATCGACATCTGAGAAGCGTTCGCAGATCTGCGCACTATAAACAAGTAGATCCACTTCGTCTGCGACACATAATATTCGGACGGGCTTTTTCATCCGATAGTTCTCCCAAACATCGAATATAATTGTTCTCTTGGGAAAGCAAGATATATTGGACGTCCGTGAGGACAGCGAGGCTCTGGCAATTCTAGAGATTCTTGAATGAGCTTTAGAGCTGAGATTTCATCAAGCCTGTCTCCATCTTTTATCGCAGCCTTGCAAGCCAAGCTTGCAATAAGAGCATCGATAGGTGAAGCCTCACTAGATGGATGGGAAAGCCATTCAACAAGCGCTTCGAGAGCTGCAGAAGCTGCAATGGCTGGAACAGCATCAACAACCCATGTATTCTTGTCTCTTGTTATTCTGTAACCTACAAATTCCAAATTATCTTTTGCTTCTTCCAAGTAATGCTCATTTTCATCGGGCTCTAGCAGATAAGGAACAAGGAGCAACTGGCTCTCTCCTCTATTGGATTTGATTTTATTATATAGGATTCGTTCATGGGCAGCATGCTGATCTAATATAAAGAGCGCATCAGACAGCTCGAAGACGAGAAATGGTCCTGGTCCTTTTCCTATATATCGAAGAGCAGATAGATTGTCGTCTCTTATCCTATGCCAGAAATCATCAGGAAGCTGTGTGAAGTTTCGATGCATAGAGCTTAAGTTAGATGAACCATTCCCCAACACTCTTTGCGCTGTCTTGCCATATCCCGCTGAAGCCAAAACATGCGATTTATCTGCTAAGCCAGGTTCACTTGTTTTATCTTTAGTTGAAAAGACAATATCCTCGAATTCAGGATAATTTGCTGCCTTAAAAGCTTGAGTCAAGCCTCCGTATCTATTCACCAATTCGTGAGACAAGAGTTCATGGAGCACGGCCCGCACTTCTGCTGGGTTTTTTAGCCGAACCTCTTTTTTGGCCGGATGTATGTTGAAATCAGCAAGCGAAGGATCTATTTTGATAAGAAGAAAGGCAATAGCATGTGCTCCTCCAGGAAGATATTTGCCAAACTCATATTCCATCAAGCTAAGCAGGTTCCATTCCGGGACTCTTCTTTTATTTATGAATACCTGGAGGAATTTACGATCTCTCCTATAATTTGACAAATCAGCGTAGACGCAATGCATTTGAAGCTCAGAGGTTTCAGCCATAACTTCTAACAACGGAAAACGGGAAAGCTCAGTATAGCAGCGAATAATGCGATCTTTGAGAGAAGATGGCATTATGACATCTGTATCGCCTGACACTGCCCAGCGAAAGCAAATGTCCGGATGAGACAATGCACGTTCAATAAAGGTAGAGCGGCAAAGGAAGGCTTCGCTCTGGGGCCTTTTTAGAAACTGACGTCTTGCTGGATAAGATTCGAAGAGCCCTCTCATGGTTAATCGTGTACCTTCTTTGCAAGCAAAAGGCTCGATTATGGGCTCCTTTAGAGGAGAGCTATAAAGGCGCCAGCCTTCATTAGATCCCCTTAGCTTACTTACTATTTCCAATCGCGCTACTGCAGCTATGGAAGCGAGTGCCTCACCTCTGAATCCAAGAGTCTTTGCTTTCAAGATATCGTCTGGTTCATAGATTTTGGAAGTTGCATGCTCAGCGATGCTTAGCAGGAGATCTTCTTTCGACATCCCCCAGCCATCGTCAGCTACAGTTATCTCTTCTATACCTCCTTGAGCAATCGAGACAGAAATAGTATGGGCATCCGCATCGATTGCATTGTCGATAATCTCTCGTAGCGCTGAAGAAGGTCGATCTATTACTTCTCCTGCGGCTATACGGCGAGAGGTCTCAGGAGGCAAGATTCGTATATTTCCCATCGTTCGTATGATAATGGTTTTCAGCAAAAAAACAAAGGCAGCGCCTTTGCTGAGGCACTGCCTTTGCACTCGAGATATCAGCTATAAGAAAAGCTACAGTTCAAATCCCACAGAGAGGCTAGAAACCACATCAAAAGCACCCTTCCCGCTATTCTTTGTTGGATTCCAGATATAAGCATAATCCATAGATACAACTGCAGAGCCTGCTTTATAGCTTACGGTCATCCCGATATAAGAATCTTCCAGATCGATGAGGTCTTTTATGACATTATTGCTCTTTTTCCCCAGGAAGAACTTTTCATATCTAGCAGCGATGCTTACATTAGGGATAAGGCCGCGGCCTAGACTTAGGCTGCCCTTTACATGTGGATAATCGGCAGGGTTATTCGTTGCAGTCGAGGGGAGTTCCCTAAATGGAGAGTCCAGGGTTACTCCAAAGCTTAGGCTGGATTTGAAGAGATCAAAGCCAAGAGAGGCGAGCCATCCAGGAATAAAATTATTCTTTGCTAGATTAGTCTCGATAAATACAAAGCGATCGGCTCTATAGATATCATAATTTGCATCGAAATAGGATGGAATGAAACCCTCCTGGAAATATCTAAACTGAGCACGATAGGAGAGAAGGCTAAAAGCGCGCCCCCTTATGCCCGCAATAGCTCCTATCGACTTATTCATTTCATATGCTCCTTCCCCAAAGGGGATGAGCGAAAATGCAGGGCTTTGTACAAGAGGTAAGGTTATGTCGGATCCAACTACATAGATCGGTTTCGTCGCCAGAGTCTGATAAGGAGAACCAGTGTATAATAATGGATCTCTGTCGAACACGCCAGTTACTCCTAGCTGTAGTTTTCCAAAAAGGCTTTCGCCCATAAAGGCTAGTGGTCTCGCATAGACCCGTCCTCCAACGACATCGAATTTGGAGATATTTCCAGTAAGTAGTTCCAATCCTATATAAGGAAAGCTAAAGAGGCTTCCATCGACCCCTAATTGCATGCCAAATACGCGTCGTTGAGGCAAAAAGCGCATGTTGGAATAGTTTTCGACTATGAGACCATTACCAAGGCTAAAATCAGAGATCGATCCCATTTTTATATAAAATGGATCTTCCCATTGTTGACCGTAGCGGATATAGAGAATTTTAGGCAGATAGACATCGAAAATATTCTGGTCTTTCTGAGGAATCCAGTCGGGCTCATAGATTTCGAGATTTGCATTGCTTCCAGTACCTAGCTTGAATCTTAGCAATAGGTCGAGTCCAATGCCAAATTTTCCAATGCTAAACTCAGGCTGCAGGCCTACTTTAGACCAGCTTTCGAACTTTGATGGGTCGCTTGGATCTGGCAAGAGATCTGTCCCCAGATTTGCAGCAAATCCAAATGAAGGGCTTGTTCCTTGTTGTGCGAAAATAGATAGAGAGCCGAGAATGAAAACGAACAATAAGAATATCTTTTTCACGATTAGCCTCCTTCTACTTTTCCTTTTGATTTATTATACTATATTCTCAATTCGTTTGCATATTGTCTTTATTGACTTCTATCAAAGGAAAGCGCAGATGGATTTCTTTGAGCGCATCGAAGATAGAACAGAAAAAATGGATACATTGCTCTGTATTGGCTTGGATCCAGCATTTTCGAGCTTAGAGATAGAAAGACATGGAAGTGCTTCATGCGCAGCTCTGGTACTCGAGCAGAATTTGAGAATCATAGAAGCCACGGCATCCTATGCATTAGCCTTCAAGCCCAATATTGCTTTCTATGAAGCTCTGGGCATTGCTGGCATATCCTCTTTGTATAAGACATTAGCCCAAATTCCCAAAGATATTCCAATTATCATTGATGCAAAGAGAGGAGATATTTCGAATACAGCAGAAGCTTATGCTCAGGCAATTTTCGGAGAGCTTAAAGCAGATGCCGTTACATTAAATCCTTACTTGGGTCTTGATACCTTAGAGCCATTTCTGCGGTGGAACGATAAAGGAGTCTTTGTTCTATGTCGTACCAGCAATCCTGGGGCAGGTTTTCTTCAAGATATCATGGTGCACAAAAACCCTCTCTATTTAGAGATAGCCGAGAAATGCTCGAAATTGCCAGTCAATGTTGGACTGGTTGTTGCTGGTAATGATTTAGAAGCACTTCAGAAAGTCAGGAGAGTTGCGCCTTCATCCTGGTTTCTAAGCCCCGGTATTGGTGCGCAAGGGGGAAGAGCTGATCTTGCTTTTGCCGCAGGCGCAAGAAGAGATGGCAAAGGCATACTTCTTACTGCAGCACGTTCTATTTCGGAAGCACCAAACCCTGGTGATGCTGCACTAGAACTGCGAGATGTAATAAGAAGAGCAAGAGACGCCTTGTTATTTAAAGCCATAAAGCCTTCTCAGAAAGCTACAGACAAAGTCGTCTCTCTAAAGCAAAATCTTGTCGATGCCTTGCTCTCGACCGAATGTTTCAGATTGGGCGAATTCGTCCTCAAGAGTGGTAAGAAAAGTCCTTACTATATTGACCTTCGGAATCTCGTATCAGACCCAGAAGCTATGAAGATTGCAGGCAGAGCTTATGCCCATCTTGCATCATTCTGTGATTACGACATTATAGCTGGAATCCCCGCTGCGGGCTTGCCTCTTGCCACCGTTGCCTCGCTAGAAATTGGTAAGCCTATGATCTGGCCTAGAATGCCTTTAAAGGAGCATGGTACAGCAAAGCATATCGAAGGCAGATATGCCAAGGGAGATCGTGTTCTTTTGCTAGATGATTTAATAACAACAGGTACAAGCAAACTAGAGGCTATAGAAATATTGCGATCTGAAGGGTTAGAAATAAGTGATCTAGTTGTTCTGATAGAGAGGGGTAGCGAGGGAAGGGTGGATATGGAGCGAGAAGGAGTAAGGCTGCATGCATTAATGCATGTCAATGAACTCTTTGAAGCGCTGAAAGAGAATGGTAGGATAAGCGAAGCCCAGTACTCTGAGCTAGTGGATTTTAGCAAGACAATATAGCAAGAACATGGCGTCTAGTTTATTACTGCTACGAACCTTGTATAAGAAGTTGAAGCAAAATGTATGGAGGAGGGCGATAAAGAGAATGTACGGAGGTAATCCATGCATTCTTTTTCTTTCTGCCCAAATCCTGAGTGTCCAAATCATAAGGCTGCTCCCCAAGGCCGCTGGTTTGTCAGTCTAGGCTTCTATTCCACCAAATGTTTTGGAGATGTACCTCGTTATCGCTGTAAGAGCTGTGGTCATAGCTTTTCTTCACAAACATTCAGTTTAGATTACTTTGCCAAGAAAAGGCTCGACTATCGACAAATTGAGCGTCTTGTGTCTTCAAGCATGAGCCAGCGCGCACTCTCCAGACACTTCAAGGTCTCTTTGGGAACTATCAATAATCGCATCATGAGACTTAGCCACCAAACTCTTGCCATGCATTCTCTCTTACGTCCTCGTGCCTCTCACAGAGAGCCTGTCTGTATTGATGGCTTTGTCAGTTTTGATCGCTCTCAGTACTTCCCAAATAATATTACCATATCCCTTACTAGCCATAGCCAGTTCATTCTAAGTCTCAGCCATGCCACATTACGCCGCTCAGGCCGCTGCACCGACAGCCAAAAGCGTAGAAAAACCATACTCTATCGCTCAGTCA
>MWDY01000254.1 GCA_002070755.1 Spirochaetes bacterium ADurb.Bin110
ATCACCTAGCTCTAGCTCTATCGGATCCTTCTCGAAAATGTTGGGTTTATGTTCGAGAGCCAATTCCTGCCCCATATAGCTCATCGATACTCCAGGCAAGAATTGATAAAAAGGAGTCATTGCGCGCAGCTTCGCTCGATTTCCAAATCTATGAGCCGCGCGCTCCTGATCATGGTTTTCAAGGAACCTGAGCTTTTTTGCTCCTTTTGGATAGAGTGTCTCCTGAACATAGAGATATTCTAGATATCGCTCAAATGGCATTCCTTGCTCCCATATTTTCTCGAGCCTTTCCCAACCATCATAATCATAGGTCAGATCGAAGGCGGCCACATGTAACTCAGGCTCACTCCATGAATTGTACCCAAGCAATCTCATCTTCCTTAAGAAGGCTGGATGGACGCTCTCGGCAAGCCATACAAGCGGAGCCTTCTCTCCCTTTATGCCAGGATCATATTGATTTACGCGTTGCCGGGCCTGTCTCCAAAACTCGCTTGGAACAAGAGACGCTACATCACAACGAAAACCATCTACTTCTCTATCTCTCCACATTGTTAGTGTATCGATGAGTTCAAGCCAGAGATGAGGCGAACTCTTATAATCGAAATCGACCACATCGCTCCAATCTTCGCACTTTCTCCATGGAAGCCCATCGGCTGCCCTGATAAACCAGTCTGGATGCTCGTGTACAAGCACTGAATCGGGTGAAGTATGATTGAATACTACATCTATCATGAGCTTGAGACCATGAGCATGGACTTCTTCCACAAAGTTCGTAAAATCAGTCTCGTCCCCCAGTTCAGGATTGATCTTGCGATAGTCTTTTATGGCATAGGGACTGCCATAAGTCCCCTTACGAGCCTTTTCCCCTATAGGGTGTATCGGTGTGAGATATATCCAGTCAAAACCCATTTTGGCGACGCGCTCGAGCTCGGGTATAGCTGCGCGGAAAGTCCCCTCTTGAGTGAAGTTGCGCAAAAATATTTGATAGATAGAACTGCTTTCCTTAATCATGGACAGCTTCCCCTTCTTCTACTAATAGGCTTGAGAATTCATAATAAACAATATCAGAGAGCCATAGAACCAGCAAGCAAGACGTATGATCATCGGCAAGAATAAGCGCTTGTCGAGAAAGCAGGCTGACAGGCCAAAGCGTGTAGGATATGCTGTATCAATCAGAGCTGCTCCTAAATCGATTAAAACAAGGAGCCCCATCAGGGCAAGTGCTATGGAAAAAAAAGAGAATGCCGAAGCCTTTGACGATGCATTTATTGCTGCCGCAAGGGATTATCGAATGCTACTCGATAAGGACTATCCCATCGATGCAAGCCTCAAGCTAGTAGGCGACCGATATAGGCTTTCGCATAACGGACGCATGATGCTATATAGAGGGATTCTTTCTTTAAAAGCTTCCCAGAGCAATCTCGCCAAGCTTATCCGTAGCCCGTGGGAGAAGGCTTCGCTCGGTGTCGATGGCTACAATATCCTTTTTACTCTTATGAACTATATGCATGGTCACCCTATGTTCATCGCTACGGATGGATTCTTGCGCGATGTAGGTGGCGCACATGGGCGCATCGCGGATCACCGAGGCTTTGAGCGCATGGCCGAAATCGCGGCAGAATACCTAGCTGCTCTCAATCTCGAAAGCCTAACTTTCTTCCTCGACGCGCCCGTATCTTCTAGCGGCCGTCAAGCTGGATTTCTACGAGAAGCCTTTACACAGAGATCTATGAATGCCGAAGTCCGCCTTGAAAATGGAGTCGACCACTTTCTAGCATGTTGGGAAGGCGAACTCATAGCTACGGCAGACTCGGCCATAATTGGACGGACAAATGCTCATGTCTTCGACCTTGCCCGCGCAATACTCGAAAACCAGTTCGAGGCTCGCTTTATATCCCTTGCGCGCCTCTTGGAGCCTAGTTTTTCTATCAGCGCGCAGCTTTGATTCGGCTAGTAATCCTCGAACCAGCCCATTGAATGAGCTCAACTAGTGCAATGATAGCTACTACTGCTACGGCCATTACATCTGCGCGGAAGCGCTGATAGCCATATCGAATCGCTAAATCTCCAAGTCCGCCCCCTCCAATTACACCCGCCATGGCTGAATAGCCGAGCAAGCTGATCATAGTCAGTGTTAATCCAGATATAAGCGATGGTAGCGCCTCAGGAATTAGAATCGCAAAGAGAATACGCGTCTTTGAGGCTGCACAGGAGATCGCTGCATCGATTACACCAGAATCGACTTCGGAGAGCGATGATTCCACGATGCGCGCCAGAAAAGGAATTGCAGCTATCGACAGAGGCACAATGGACGCAATGGTTCCAAGGCTTGTTCCAACAATGAGACGAGATAGTGGCAATACGAGCACCATAAGGATCACATATGGAAAAGAGCGGAGCATGTTGATAAAGCGATCCGCGATGCGTTTGACCAAAAGAGCTCCAGGATACTTGCCTGCAAAGCGATCTTGCGAAAGAGCAAATAGCAATATTCCTAATACACCACCAAGAATGGTCGCTATCAATGTCGAAGAGGCAATCATTAGAATGGTCTCTCCAAGAGGTCGAACAAGGAGTTGCAGTGTCTCAGACATAGCCATACTCCTTTTCATTGTCCTCCTTGAGAAAAGCCTGAGCTGCTTCAGAACTAGGATTGGAGAAGACCTCCGCGACAGAGCCTTGTTCGACGATAGATCCACCAGAGATCACCGAGACAGTATCGCAAATGCGGCGTATGACCTCTCTCTGATGAGTCACCATAATGACGGTAAGCCCCAGTCTGTCTCTCAGAGATCGAATCAAGTCGAGTACTGCTCTTGTGGTCTCTGGGTCTAGCGCGCTCGTTGCTTCATCGCTCAAGAGCATTGCAGGGCTATTTGCAAGCGCTCGGGCTATAGCTACCCTCTGCTTTTCACCTCCGGAAAGACGGCCTGCAGGTCTATCTGCCTTATCCGAAAGCTCGACAAGCTCAAGAAGTTCTTCTACGCGCGCACGAATTTTCTCTCGAGGCCAGCCTGCAGCTTCGAGTGGAAAGGCTATATTGCCCGCCGCGGTCCGCGAAGAAAATAGATTAAAACTTTGAAACACAAAGCCAACCTGTCTACGGGCTTCAAGCATTGCTCGCCCATACAACTCATGCACGGGCATTGTGATGCCCTCGTACCAGATCGAGCCCTCATCTGGCTTCTCCAAAAGACCCGCGATACGGATCAAGGTAGTCTTGCCTGCTCCGCTTTTGCCTATAATGCCATGGATACTTTCCTTGGGCACATCTAGCGATATCTCATGTAGCACACTATGGTTGCCAAAAGATTTCGACACCCTATCGATGCGAATCGCTAGCTCGGTTTTCTTTGTATGAGAATCGCCAATATCTTTGGGAAAAGCCCCTATAGGGTCAAAACATCCCCCGTGATGCGGGGTATGGTGGGAAGGATGCGCTACTAGCGCCTGATCAGCGGCCTCCTCTGGCCGCTTTGCATGAAACATGAAAGATCTTGTGTCTGAATCATAAGTTTTCCTTTAAGCCAGAACCATAAAGGATTTTGTCTCTCTTTGTCAATAGACAAAAGATTACTGGGCTCGAAGAAATGCTGCTTAGCTATCTTTGCACAAATTTGTCGTGCACCCAAGTAATGGAGCATAGTTACCTTTGTAAATATTTCGTGCACACTTGACAATGGAAAACTTGCACACTTGACAATGGAAAACTAAAAAGCAGATTTGCCAATCGGACAGATTTATCGCTTTATCATTGCTTCTCTTAAAAAACCTCGCCTTCTTTTCCTAGAATATAAGGAAAGGATTCTAGCCTATGGCGACGCTGAACAAGCGTTCCTATAACAAGAGCAAGAACAAAACCTGCGCCAGCGCTAGCTACGGCGGTTCCTTCGCCCGAACCCCCGAAGACTAGAGTTCCAAAGCCATAGCCAACAAAAAGCATGATAAGAGGAAAACCCAAGACCCAAAAAGCGCTCTTTGCTTGTTCGCTTGTAGGCATTTCGATTATTATGCGATCTCCTTCCTCTATATCGATATGCCCCTTGTTATACACAGAGAGATCGCTTTTGCGTATTTTGCATCTACTATTGTTGACACACACGCTGCAACCTTCTTGCATCTCGATCGAAACTGTTACCATATCACCCTTGATTTTTATTACTGTTGCTCTCTCCCTCATCTACGATCTCCTTGCCGCAAATACGGAATGGTTCAATCGAAATCGCGCTGCCATCATCATCGAAGTGGATACAGGTACCTTGTGCTTCTGGCTGAGCGCTAGCCTCTCTGCACCATGTCGGTATGCCGGTCAAGAATTCCTTGACCTTGGCATCTGGATCAAGCCCGCCTACCGACAATATGCTGCCCGTTCTGCCCAGATCGGTGATAGCCGCTGTCTTTTGGCTGAGGATTCGAGCATCCGCAGTTAGCACCTTGCCCCCAGAACCAAGTATGGCCGAAACCTTGCCATTCGTGTGCCTGGCCATAGAGAGCTTCTCAGCGGTTGTCGCAGCGTGAAAATTGACTACGATACAAGCCGTCCCCCTGCGCAAGTAATTGCTTAGCTGATCTATCGCTAAAAAGGGATTATCCGCATGGATCCTCGCAAATCCTGATTGTCCAAGAAGCATTACGATTGCGACTTTTTTGTCATTTTTCTCGAAGACTCTCCAGCTGCGCCCAGGATCTTCTAGAGGAAGATTAGCTGGCCTCAGCACCCAGCCCGCTTTAGGGTAGAATTCAGTCATGTCTGGCTTATAATAGGCCGCCTCACCCATCGTTATACAATCGATCCCCAATTTGCGAAGATAGACCGCATGTTGAATACCTAGGCCTGCTCCTCCCGTAGCTGAGTTTGCATTTGCAAAAACAAAATCGGGCTCAAAGCGCTGCCGAATTTCGGGCATGGTGCTTTTTACGGTGAATACGCCGGTCTTTCCGACGATCTCACCAAGAAATACGATCGTTAATCCCACAACCTGCTATGCTAGCGGGAACTTGGCTTTTTTACAACGGGCTTTTATGGATATTTCGGATAATAAGGCTATTAAGGCAAGATCTATTCATTGTCTCGAGTATTGCAGAATCTCCTCATGAACATATTCGAGATCTACTCCGGCCATTTTAAACATTCCCTCGCTTTCTTCTGCATCATGATAGCGATATTCAGCTACGACCCGGACAATGCCGCAGTTTATGATGAGCATAGCACAGGTCCGACATGGAGTCATACGACAATAAAGTGTGCCTCCCTCGATGGCTACACCCTTTTTTGCTGCCTGACAAATAGCATTTTGCTCTGCATGCACAGTTCGAACACAATGTTCGGTTATACTGCCATCCTCGTGCAGCATCTTTCTCATCTGATGACCAATGTCATCGCAATGTGGCAGACCTGAAGGAGCCCCCACATATCCAGTGGCTAGTATCTGGTTGTTCTTTGCAATAACGCAGCCTGAACGGCCGCGATCGCAGGTAGCTCGTTTTGCAATTGCATTAGCGACCTCCATGAAATATTCATCCCATGTTGGACGGCGATATTCCGACATCAACTTTCCTCCTTGCCGACATTTCCATTTATACTGCATAATATCATAGGTAAGATTGTACATCGATGCAAATACATGCGAAACCTAGAACCAATTAGGAGTTTTTCAGATGAGGCAGCACTCTATACCATTCGTTTTTGTTTTAATGCTTCTAGTAGTTCCTATCCAATCCTGCAACGCACAGACATCTCGGCCAGATGGTATGTATGCAATTATGAAAACTAATAAAGGTACGATAGTCATTAACCTCGAATTCGAGAAAGCACCTATGACAGTTGGCAACTTTGTCGGGCTTGCGGAAGGATCCCTTGATGCAACCAAAGGCAGACATTTCTACGATGGTCTGAGTTTTCATAGAGTTGTTGCCAATTTCGTTGTACAGGGAGGCGACCCTATTGGAGACGGCACCGGAGGCCCTGGGTACCGGTTCCCCGATGAAATCGTGCCAGAACTAAAACATGATGGACCAGGAGTGGTTTCCATGGCCAATGCCGGCCCTAATACAAATGGCAGCCAGTTCTTTATAACTCTTGAAGCGGCTCCATGGCTCGATGGTAAGCATTCAGTCTTTGGCAAAGTCATCGAAGGTATGGATATTGTAAGACAGATTCAGCAAGGCGATCGCATCGAATCAATTACAATCCAAAGAGTAGGTGCCAAGGCTAAATCCTTCGATAGTTCGCAGCAAGCATGGGATCAGCGCCTCAGCGCAGCTTACACCACTCTAAATGCTCTCAACAAGCAAAAGCGTGATTCCGACCTAGAACTCATTGCTCAGAAATGGCCCGACCTCCAGACAGACGAAAATGGTATCCTTCAAAAAACCATACACAAGGGCTTCGGATCTATGCCTGCACCTGGCAGCAAGGTCTCGGTAATATATAAAGGCATGCTTCTAGATGGCACTGTCTTCGACCAATCAGCGCTTTCGGGTAGCCCGTTTACATTTACCATAGGGCAAGGAGAAGTCATAGATGGCTGGGATCTTGTCGTAAGCACCATGAAAAAAGGAGAAAAACGAATGATAATCGTACCCCCAGAGCTTGCCTATGGCTCACAGAGCATTGGTGATGTCATTCCGCCTAACTCATTCCTGGTTTTTGAAATAGAACTCGTCTCTATAGAATAGAGAAGCCTTAGCTCATGAAAAAGAGTTCGTAATACTAGAGACTCTGTCAGTTACTGTTTCTTATTGGAAGTAATTTGACTCTTTGGAGATAAAAGAGATTTGCTCTGAAATTTCTGTCTGCTTGGAGATAATGGAGTTTATTCAACTAGATATCTCCAATAACTATGATGATTTATCCATAAAGCGATAGATATTTCAGCTTTCCGCCAAACCTAATTCTTCTTCTTTCTCTACAATAAAATTATGAGGAGAGGAATTAAAGGTATTTCTGTAAGAAATGCGATGCTGGTTACTGCCATCATGATTCTCTTGGCGAGTATTCCATGCGCTAATGCGCAAACTACGGGCAAGAAGAGCGTTTCTATACAGATTGTGGTCTATGTTCCTGCGATCCTCAATCTCACTCTGGACTTTAGTGCGAGCGGTGTAGCAGAGCTCGTCGCATATCTGGGTGATCCGCCCGATTTACGAGGAAAGGGTTTTGAACTTAAATCGAATTCTATAGTTTCGCTTGGTGCCGCTCATGTCACATCCAATCTATCCTCAGGTTACTCAATAGTAGTACAGTCCATGAATGGCTGCGCATTGAAGAATCAGGATTCTGAGGGCACAGTCAAATACGATCTTCTCCTGGGCGGCATCCCTGCTGAGCGCCAAGGCGATAGCTTCAAGCTCAACTGCTGTGGAACAACGCCATTCGAAGGCAGAGTGTTGCCTGTGAGTATAGCATTGGGAAATGTCCCCTCCAATGCCGCCCCTGGTCTTTATGCGGACAATCTTCTCTTCAATATCATGACGAACTAATAAGACATTCGACCAAGCATTCTTCTCCAAGACAGGCAAAGCTCGATATAAAGTAATTTCTCATTTCTTCGATCTTTGATAATATTCATAAATAAGGTCCGCAGAAAGAGAGAAATTATGACTAAAGAAATCGAGATGAGTTGGCTCGAAGATATGGCCTTTGAGAGCATGTTAGATGGGCATCGCTTGGTTCTTGATACAGATGATAACAGTGGCGGAAAAGATCGTGGCCCGCGTCCTAAAGGGCTTATTCTTGCCGCGCTTGGAGCATGCACTGGCATGGATGTCATATCGATTCTGAGAAAGATGAGAGAACCAATCAGCTGGTTCAATATCAAAGTAAGCGGCGAGGTAGCAGAAGAGCACCCCAAGAAATTCACAAGCTTTAAGCTGATCTATCAATTCAAAAAGAGCGATAAACTTAATCCAGAGAATGTGCTCAAGGCGATCGAACTTTCGCAGAATAAATACTGTGGTGTAGCTGCAACCTTGAAAGATGGTCATGAAGTCACCTGGGAAATCGAATATTTATTGTGATATTTTAGACTAAGAGGTATAGAAAAATGGCATTCGATGTCCATAAAATGAGAAATATCGGCATATCGGCGCATATAGATTCAGGAAAGACAACTTTATCAGAGCGTATTCTATTTTATTGCCGCAAGATACACGCGATACACGAAATCAAGGGCAAAGATGGCTCTGGCGCCGCGATGGATTCAATGGAATTGGAACGCGAACGAGGTATCACAATTCAGTCTGGAGCAACTAATGTACAATGGAAAGACCATAGCATAAACCTCATCGATACCCCAGGACATGTGGACTTCACCATTGAAGTAGAAAGATCTCTACGCGTATTGGATGGGGCTATCCTTGTGCTCTGTTCAGTAGCAGGTGTCCAGTCTCAATCTATCACCGTAGATCGGCAACTTAAGCGCTACCATGTTCCCCGTCTAGCATTTATCAATAAATGCGACCGCATGGGCGCAAATCCTTCAAAAGTCAAGGCACAGCTCGCAGAAAAACTGGGCCTAAACCCCGCCTTTATAACGATTCCTATTGGTCTAGAAGATAGATTCGAAGGTGTCATAGATTTGATTGACATGAGGGCAATATATTTCGATGGTCCTAATGGCGAAGAATTGCGCTATGCCGAAATCCCAATACACCTCCGAAACGATGCCGAGAGATACCGTGAAGAGCTTCTGGAGGCAGCCTCAATGTTCTCAGATGAGCTTGCAGAAGCGTATCTAGAAGGCAATCCAACCAAAGAACTGCTTCTCAAGGCTATCAGGAAAGGAACAATCGAAGAAAAGCTCGTGCCTGTATTTGTTGGTTCGGCATATAGAAATAAAGGTGTACAACCTTTGCTAGACGGAGTTATAAATTTCCTGCCCGATCCTTCGGAACGACAAAATATAGCTCTCGATCTCTCCAATGAGGAAGCAGAGGTCATACTCCAGGCAAATGACCAAGCAAAAACCGTCGCCCTTGCGTTTAAGCTCGAAGAAGGCCAATATGGCCAGCTGACCTACGTGCGTATATATCAAGGCATGATCCGCAAAGGCGATGAACTCTATAATACGCGAGCTCGCAAGCGATTTCGTGTAGGAAGGCTTGTGAGAATGCATTCTTCTTCGATGGAAGACATCCAGGAAGGTAACTGCGGAGATATAGTGGCGCTCTTTGGCATAGAATGTGCTTCTGGCGACACTTTTTGCCATCCCGATCTAAACTATACTATGACTAGCATGTATGTGCCCGAGCCAGTCATATCGCTCGCCATAACGCCTAAAGACAACAAAAGCTCAGACCAAATGAGCAAAGCTCTCAATCGCTTTACCAAGGAAGACCCTACCTTCCGCACCTATGTCGACCCTGAATCGAATCAGACCATCATCCAGGGTATGGGAGAACTCCATTTGGAAGTCTACATAGAACGCATGAAGCGCGAATACAAGTGCGAGGTAATTCCTGGTATGCCACAGGTCGCGTATCGCGAGACAATTACCCAGCGCGCTGATTTCAACTATACCCATAAGAAACAGACTGGTGGAGCGGGCCAATATGGCCGTATTGCGGGATATATCGAGCCTCTCAAAGAAGGCAACTATGAATTTGTCGATTTAGTAAGGGGAGGTGCTATTCCGAATGAATTCATCCCGTCTTGCGACAAAGGTTTTCGCGCTGCAATGGAAAAGGGCACACTGATTGGCTTTCCCGTGGCTGGCGTGCGCTGTGTGATCAACGATGGGCAAAGCCATCCCGTCGACTCTTCCGATATCGCCTTCCAATTCGCTGCAATAGGCGCATTTCGAGAAGCCTACGAGAAAGCAAAACCTGCAATTCTAGAGCCTATAATGAAGGTTGTCGTCGAAACACCAAACGAATTCCAGGGAAATGTCTTCGCCTCGCTCAATCAGCGGCGCGGAATCATCATGGCCAATACCGAAGACAATACCTTCTCTCGTATCGAGGCAGAAGTGCCGCTCTCTGAGATGTTTGGCTATTCCACGGTGCTTCGCTCTCTAACTCAAGGCAAAGCTGAATTTTCCATGGAATTCGAGAAGTATGCTCGCGTTCCTGCCGCTCTTGCAGAACAACTGCGCAAGGATTATCTAGAAAAGCGCAAAAAAGAACAGAAGTAAAATCGCTCTATTCCTTAAAAGTGGGGTATAATGTCTGGTATCATAGAGCAAAGGAGCGCACATGCTAAAAGAAGAATTCATTCAAAAAAGCCCCGTGCGAATTTTTGAGAAATCCATAGAGGGCGGTTTGCACGCGGGCAATATCGGCATACTTGCAAGTAAGAAGGGAATTGGAAAAACCTCCGTGCTCGTTCAGATAGCCCTGGACAAGCTCATGCAGGGCGAAAAAGTCATTCATGTCTCCTTCAACGCCCATACAAGTTATATCATTTCTTGGTATGAAAATATTTTCAATGAAATTGCCAGACGTAAAAATCTCGAGAACATAGACGAGATCAAAGAACAAGTTATACGCAATCGAATGATAATGAACTTCATGCAAGAAAGCATTTCGGTAGATCAGATAATGCGAACAATCAAAGCCCTCATCTCGGATGGCAGTTTCAACGCAAAGACTCTAATTATCGATGGATTTGAATTCACGCGGGCTACTTCCGAGCGATTCGAAAAAGTGAAAGCATTTCTCTCTGAAATGCAACTCGAAGGATGGTACACCTGTACACTTTCAGAAACCGATCCTGTGCTGGATTCTAAGGGCATTCCGATTGTATTGCGCGATATCGAACCATATATCTCGGTTATCGTTCTGCTCGAGCCCAAAAAAGACTATATTCATCTGCGAGTAGTCAAGAATCATGGCCGCTTGGAGCAGGGCGATATGCCGCTCATGCTAGATCCGCGAACATTATTGATTGCAGAGGCCTGATCAAGACTGAGTCTTGATCCCTTCTGTACCCGAGAACCAGTTAAAGTAGATTTTCTCTTGACCTGACACAATCTCACGCACAGAAGCAGGCGCAATTCCTACTGCATCCCCAAACGAAGAAATAGACGATAAGAAACCACATTCCCATCCAGCTTCCAGAAAGCGCCCCAGAATAGGCCCAAGCTCTTCATATAAGGAGCGAGCCTTATCTGCGCTACCCATTCGTTGCCCATAGGGAGGATTGGCGAGCAATACTCCCCTCGAGCCCAGAGGCTCGATCTGACGCGCATCCACCTTGGCAAAGCGTATGAACTCACTTATGCCCGCTAGCGTTGCATTCTTACGAGCCAAGGCTAACGCATCTTCATCAATATCCGAAGCCCTTATATCGGCGCGAATATCCTTCCTTGCTTGCTTTCGAAAGGCGATACGCACATCTTCGATCTTATTCCTATCGATGCTGGGGAAAGACTCGAACGCGAAGCGACGCCTTAGGCCAGGCGCCACATTGCAGGCATACAAAGCAGCTTCAATAGCAATGGTACCTGAGCCACAGAAAGGATCGATCAAAGGACGAGCCCTGCTCCATCCTGCCAAAAATAGCATAGAAGCCGCAATGGTCTCTTTGAGAGGAGCCATATGAGTAAGGCGACGATAACCACGCTTGGAAAGAGCATCTCCCGAGGTGTCTACCACAATCTGCCACCAATTATTGTCGCCGTAGATGCGCACTTCAAGCGTATTGCCTGTTTCGGGCATTGTGCGTATATGAAATCGCTCCATCAGTGAGGCATAGATGGATTTCTGAGCCATAGACTGCAGAGTCGCCTGCGAATGGAGCACACAATACTGCAATCTTGCTCGTTCGATGACTACTTTTGTATCTTTTGTACAAAAGCGCTCCCAGGGAATCGAAGAAACTCCCTGATAGAATCCATCGAAATCAAAGGCTTTGAATTCTCCCGCAACCAGCAACACACGATCCGCAGTGCGTAGACCAATATTCGCTCTTGCAAGATCTTCCGCGAGCAATTGTTCTCTCACATTAAAAAAAACCCTGCCTGCGCTCCTGCCCACATCGTGAAAGCCAAGGTGTGCAAGATCATGTGCGAGTACCTTTTCCAGCCCGATTGGACATACCGCAATGGCTCGCATGGAACTTCCCATAAATAGAGTATGCACGGCTGCCAGCCAAATGGCAAGATTGATGTGCGAAGCTATTACCTAATGAACAAGATTCTATTCGAAAGAATGGACAGGATTTCAGTTGCGCGCCTTGACACTTTTCCTCTATTTGGGCTAGTATGCGAAGGCTTTTTGGGGGTGTAGCTCAGTTGGCTAGAGCGTATGAATGGCATTCATAAGGTCGAGGGTTCAATTCCCTCCACCTCCATAAATTAAATTATTATAGAATAAATAGATGCTAAATAGCATCGAGATAAAAAGTTGGTCCAATTCCTTGATTGTTACCCATTTGTTACCCAAATTAGAAAGCGCTTCGATGAACAATTCTAGGCACCGGTAGCATTAGAAGCAGTCAAAGAGGAGATGACCATGCAGGAGCTCACGGAGAAGTATTAAGTAATATCTGCACCTTTTCGCAATAATCGACTTCTATATTGACCTCTATAGTGGAGCGGTACCAATTGTTTCAGAAGCAGGTATTGGCAGCATAAATGCCACTTTTTCAGTCAGGCAATTTCGGTCTTGATCAAGAGGCTCAGCTTGACTTTAAAATCGATGGTTATATGAAACAGTATACTATCTCCAAAACCATGGTTACACGGCGCGCTGGTTGTGCTCTGTCATTAGATTACGCAAAATCGCAATAAATATTTTCTTGACAGCAGAGTTTTATAATTGTATGCTCAAATTGCACTGGTATTGCCGGAAATCAAGGCAGGAGTGGGCGATTAGGCTGCAAATCATGGAGCCTCTGTGCTTCATTTGTGAGCTTTTGTTTTCAATATGCGGATTTTGCATCTGCAGGCAATGACATTTTCAAAGCTAGATGTGTTTTACCTACAGGAAAACACCGTGATTGTGCTTTCTTTATGGAACTTGGAAACTGTTCTATGATTGGAACAATACTGCGAGGAGGTAGTATGATGAAAAGGTTTCTATTGCTAGTTCTAGCGGTCTTGATGATGGCGTCGACCACGCTTTCAGCCGCTCCGGCAAAGATCGAGGCTGAACTGAACCTGATCACCCCTGTTGCCAGTTTTGTGAGCGTAGCTGCGCTCGATGCCTTTAAGGTCTGGGCGAAGGCCAATTATGGTATCGATGTGAAGACCAGCTACACTGCCAAAGGCACTCAGCTGGCGGCAGGTCTGATCCGTGAGTGGGGTTCCAACCCGCAGGCTGACGTGATCTGGGGAGGCGAAACAGTGCTCTACGATATGATGGCAGCTGACGGATTTCTGATTAAGCATGAGGCCCCAAAGGCCTTGCTGGACCGAATACCCGCGACTATGGGCGCCCCCAAGCCAATGCCGCTTAAGGATCCGAAGGGTTTCTGGACCGGTACAGCGCTTGAGCCTTATGGCATCGTGTACAACGAGGGATTGGTCACAAGGCGACTGCGAACCACCCCACCCAAAACATGGGAAGACATGCTTAACAATCCCAAGTTCAAAGGGCAGATCGCTCAATGTACGCCTGATAACTCTAGTTCGAGCCATGCTACCTATGAGGTCATACTGCAAAAGTACGGTTGGGACAAAGGCTGGGAGTGGCTGTCCAAGCTGGGCGCCTATACCGGGCAGTTCGTCGCGAAGTCTGGTGATGTTCCGGCAGTTGTGGCCAAAGGCGAGTACGCGCTGGGCTTTGCAGTCCCGAGCTATATGGCTTTTGAAAACTTCCTGAATGGAGGCGACATTCGGTTCATCGCACCGCCGGGAGCATATGTTACGCCCGAGCCCATCGGCATAATTAAAAACTGCAAGAACCCCAACGCAGCTAAGGCTTTCATCGAGTTTCTGCTCACCGACGAGGGGCAGAGGTTGTTTATAGATCGCGGCCTGTTCCCAGTGGTGCCTGAGTTGAGAGTGGAAGGGCCCCCTGGATCTACAGCTGAGCTTGCAGTAACGTTCTATGGAGGTCGTAGGAGCTACTTTGAGGGCACTGTTGAGAACACTTACGATAACTCGCTGTCGCAGAGCAGAGAAAGTGAAGTCAACAAGTACTTTAGAGAAAACATCTTTGCGAAACTGGATGCCCTGAAAGCGAAGTACTAGTCTTGATGCTTTGTCTGTTTGATAATATGGATTTCTGATAGCCCACGGGCGGGTTTACCTCGTCCGTGGGTTCTCTTTAGTAGTCGTTTGACTTTGGCAGTCGCTTAACTTGAGGTGGAGTGCATGGATATTAGGCTTACTGGGGTTACAAAGAGGTTCAGAAGTGTTGAAGCGCTGAGCCGAGTGGATCTGCATATAAGGGACGGCGAGCTTTTCACTTTGCTCGGACCTTCAGGCTGTGGCAAGACAACTACACTGCGACTTATCGCCGGGTTCTACGTCCCAGACGAGGGCAAGATCATGTTCGGCGACCGTGAAGTCCAGGAAATTCCAACATCCAAGCGGAATATTGGGATGGTGTTCCAAAACTACGCTCTGTGGCCCCACATGACAGTATACAAGAATATAGCATACGGGCTGCAATTCAAGAAGGTACCCAAGTCTGAATGGCCCAGAATAGTCAATGAAGCCCTCATCAAGGTAGGACTTATAGGGTACGAAAAGCGCTATCCAGGGCAGTTGTCGGGAGGTCAGCAGCAGCGTGTGGCGCTCGCAAGGGCTCTTGCGATCAATCCGGATGTGCTGCTCCTGGACGAACCACTTTCCAACTTGGATGCCAAGATCCGAGGATCAGTGCGTGCGGAGATCCGCAAGCTTCAGCAGTCATTGGGCATAACCACGGTGTACGTTACTCACGACCAGGAAGAAGCGCTTACACTATCTGACCGCATCGGCGTAATGTGCGAAGGCAAGTTGATCCAGATCGGCACACCGCATGACCTTTACGAAAAGCCGTCAACGCGCTTTGTGGCCGACTTCATCGGCGCAAACAACCTTGTGGCCGGCACGGTGGAATCTGTGAACGAGGACATTATAGTTGTTACCGAACTGGGCACAATGAGGGGTTTCAGCTACTCTGCGGTCAAGCCCGGCGACAAGTGTACTGTGGCATTTCGGCCTGAGAACGTGGAAGTCCACACTGTGCAGCCTTCTTCTCAGGACAATAAAATACACGGCAAAATCGGTTTTGCCAGCTACATGGGGAATACACTGCGCTACGAGATGGAGCTTCCGGCTGGGGTTATACTCAAGGCCGACATCAAGAATCCTCTACAACATGAGGTGCTGAGTTGGGGCAGTGATGTGTATTTCTGTTTCCCAAAGTCTGCGGCGCTTGTCATACCAGACTGACATGCAGACACTGGCCATGAAAAGGAAGGTGGTTGTTCAATGTATTCAGGGAAGATCATGATAGGTTTCAAAAGATGGCTTAAAGCCTCCAATCCGTGGGTATGGCCAATATATCTATTCCTAATAGTATTCGTTATATTCCCACTCTTGAGACTATTCGTAGACTCGTTCTCCACAGCAGACATACCGCTCTCAGCGCTCAACGAAGTCGTTCTAACTACCGATCTGCTTGAAGAGAAGGTGCGTGACGGCGATATGGAAAGCGCTCAAGCGGTAGCCCATGATATAACGATCCAGCTAGATCGGTCTTTAGGCACTATTGACCGCATGATGGAAGCGCTCGGCAGAGCCACATTCTCTCAAGACGAGCTGATAGCCAAATGGCAGAATGCCAAGGACCGTGTGGCGAAAGAAGCGGCAGTGATGGTCGAACTCCAGCACGATCCAGTGGCCGCCCTAGAGGAAGCTAATGAAGTTCGAGCGCTAATTCAGGAGATCCTTCGCCTACCGCGACAGGCATTTTCGGTGAAGTTTTTCTTGGATGTGTTCAGAGACAAATTATACATGAAAGCCATGGCTAATTCGCTGTTGCTTGGGCTCGCAACGGTGATCACCACATCGATCATCGGCTTTGCCGTGGCTTACCTGCTTGTTAGATATGACTTCCCTGGAAGGAAAGCCTTCAGTTTCCTTACTACAGTTCCCATAGTCATGCCCCCTCTAGTAGGTGTGTTGGGCTTCATCTTCATACTTGGCAGAGGAGGCACCATAAATGAGCTCTTCTACCAGCTGGCGGAAGGCCTAGAGAGATCATGGCCCTTCATGTCCAACTGGCTGTATGATCACTTGCCGTTTAACTTCATATATGGCTGGCACGGTCTTCTGCTTGTAGAAACATGTCACTTATTCCCGTTCATCACGCTGAACGTCCTCGATTCGCTCAGTAAAATAGATGCCTCGCTAGAGGAAGCCGCAGAGAGCGTTGGATCCATAGGCTTTAAGCGTCTCTTTGATATTACTATTCCATTGACCATACCGGGCTTTATTACTGGTGCGCTTCTAGTGTTCATCGGGGCTTTCGCAGACTTTGCGGCCCCCATGGTGGTGGGGTTGAACAACTTCATTGCTCCGTTGGCCTACATGGATATCCAGCAGTTCACCGATAGGCACCTATTCAAGATGGGGATAACAGTGGGCGCTGTTATGGTGGTTCTTTCGATCGTATTTCTACTGATAGCCAAGAAGTACATATC
>MWDY01000255.1 GCA_002070755.1 Spirochaetes bacterium ADurb.Bin110
ATCTCTGCTGGAAAGCCTTCCGGTTGCGGCGCCAGTCTGCACAAAGGTAGTATGAATTCGTCCTTGCGCCGTTGCTAACTCTGCGAGAGGTTCGATATATGTCGTCTTTAGTTTGGTCAAAAGCCTTTGTCTAAGAATGAGCTGAGGAACGGGATCCAAAGGTGCAAGCTCTTCTAGTACAGAAGTATCGGTGGAAAAGCCCGTTTTTGTTCGCTTTTGTACAGGTAGCTTCCGCTCGGAAAACAGTACTTCTGCTAGTTGTTTTGGAGAAGCCAAATTGAACTCATGGCCAACCAGCTGAAAGACTTTGGCTTCGATCTCTGTAAGCTCTTTCTGTAGTTCTTTGCCATAGGCACGAAGGCGTTCTGCATCTACGCGAATTCCTATGCGCTCCATCTCAGCAAGGATAGGCAATAAAGGCATCTCTAAATCATAGAATATATTATGCAGATTCTGCGTTTCAATTTCTTTAGAGAGCAATTGATAGAGCAGAAAAGAAAAGTAGGCATCTTCCGATGCATAGCGAGTTGCAGTAGCCAAAGGCACGTCGGCAAAGGTAAGACCTTTCGGTACTACATCCACATATTCTAGTCCAGAAATCCCAAGAAAACGTTTAGCAACCGAAGACAGCGAAAACGAAGGGGCCTCTCCATCCAGAACCCATGCAGCTATCATAGTGTCAAAGCAAGGCAGATTTACTTCCAGACCTGCTGTGGAGAGCACATTTATATCGAACTTTAGGTTGTGCCCAACAAGGAGCATGTGTGGCTTCTTCATGAGCCTCGATAAAGACGAAAGAGCCAGGTCCTTTGGAATGCATTCTGCATCAGGACTCTTTAGGGGCACATACCACGCCGAATCAGCATCTAGAGCAAGAGAAAAACCGACAAGTCCCGCCTTATGCACCTCTAGAGAATCGGTCTCGGTGTCAAATGCACATACAGCTCGATTAATGGCCTCATCTATAATCCTATCGAGTTTTTCGATTGATAAAACTGCCTCATAATTCGCTTGTATTCGATGACCAGGCGATAATCCTGAAGTATTATCGCTGGGCGTAATAGAAGCTTCCTTTTGAGCTACTGCTTGAGCTGCGGCTTGCGGAGAAAGCACAGCCTGCGTAGAAGACGCAGTCTGTATAGAAGAAGCAGCTTGCATAGAAGATGCAGCTTGCAACTGCTGCGCCCCCCCTGAAACTCCCTGGGGACTCACAGCCGAAGCGGATTCTTCTATAGCTATGGACTTTGCAAGCAATTGCCTACGCAATTCATCAGGAATAAGGCTCTTGATGTCTTCTTTTAAGAAAAGAGGGGCTGCTGCTTCAATATTCAAGGAGGGTTTCAATAGAACGACATCATTAGGGCAAGCAGGGACATCATAGCATAGAGATATAACCTCTCTAGATAAGAATGCACTCTCTCTTCCTTCTTCGAGCTTCTTTCGCAGAGATTCTGGCTCTATTGTAGTCAAATTATCATATATGGCTTCAAGCGAGCCGAATTTCGAAATCAGCTTCTGAGCGGTTTTTTCTCCGATGCCCTTTACGCCCGGCACATTATCCGAAGCATCTCCTGTAAGTGCAAGGAAATCTCGGATTTGATCAGGTCTTACTCCCCATTCATTAAAAACTCCTTGGGCATCCAATTCTCTAAATGAAAAGTTTTCTGAAGGCCGAAGTGCAAATATCTCATCTCCTACGAGCTGCAATAAATCCTTGTCACCGGAAACAATAAAGCATGGTCGGCCTTCTTTCCGACATTGATTGGCCAAGGTTGCTATTATATCGTCGGCTTCATATCCTTCGCATCTAATAGCTGGCACTTCCAATGCCTGAAGAATCGCTTCTATTTTTGGGATCTGTGCTGTTAAGTCTTCTGGCGTTTTCTGCCGAGTTGCCTTATAGGTGGCAAACTGCGTATGGCGAAATGTGGGTCCAATAGAATCTAGAGCGGCTGCAAAGAGCTCCGGTTTTTTTTGTTCGAATAGAGAAAAAAGAAAACGGAAAAACCCAAACAATGCTGATACATTTTCCCCTTTGGAATTTCGTAGAGGCTTTCGGATAAAGGCAAAATAGGAACGATAAATAATTGCATAGACATCGAGTATATACAAAGGGGCTTTGTTTTCCATTTTATTCTTCCATCGTATTCTTATCTGAAACTCTTAGCTTGAGATTCTTCCCATGCTTCTATGAGCTGATAAGCTGCGTTGATTCTAGAGCTTATCTCATTTGCTTCCGCACTGTCCGCAGCGGATTTGGTATGCCTATCTGGATGATGCTCTTTTAAGAGCTTCTTATATCGCACCTTTACCTGCGTAAAAGGAACATAGGGTTCTAATCCTAGAAACCTGTAAGCTTCTTCTACAGCCTTTCTTTTGGTTTCTTCTTCAAGAGTCTCGCCCGTATCGTAAGATCGATAATTATAAGACCTCCAATTAGTTCGGGTTTTGTGCTTCTTATCTGCCTTAAATGGATCGAGATAGGATTCGAGCTCATCCCATGCGTCAGCAAGATCCGGATCTTCGAATGGCTCTGAGTCTCGAAACCTTGTTCGCCCCAAACTCTCACCAAACGTGGAGGACATCCATGCGCGAACCAGCATCTCAAGCCTATCGAATATTTGATCCACCTTATGCCTCGCTAAATCAGATTTCTGATGATAATATAGCATATTTGTATATCTTGGTGGAGGGTGAAAGACCTTGAAAATCGATAGACACAGGAAGCCATATTGTGTCATTGTCGGAGGTCTGAATTTAGATATTCAGGCTTTTTGCAACTTTGAATATCAGCCAGAAGACTCAAACCCCGGGCAGATTCATAGAAGCCTAGGAGGTGTCGGACGGAATATAGCAGAGAACCTATTTCGCCTTGGGCTGGATGTAGAACTGATAACTGTCGTTGGAGATTCTTTAAGTTGGGATAGGCTTGTTTTTAGTACCGAAAAGTTGGGAATTGGTCTTGCTCATAGCCCCCGAATTGTGAAGGCGCCTCTATCTGTTTATCTATGCATTCTAGACAGGTATGGAAACCTTATGGGCGCCGTTGCAGATATGCGTGCCATCGAGGAGATGAAAATTCATGATCTCGAAGTTCAAAAACCTTTGCTCGACTTTGCAGAAGCAATTGTGGTGGATGGGAATATTCCAAAGGATTGTATCGAATGGATCACCGCTAATTATGGTGTCTTAGAAGATAATAAGAAAGCGCATATATCTTACAAGAAGCAAAGGTCTCAAGAGCCAAACACAATTTCTAGGCCTTTGCTTATTGCCGACCCTGTTTCCACAAAAAAGTCGGAAAAATTTGTGTCTTGCTTTGGAAAATTCGACCTGGCAAAGCCGAATATAAATGAAGCTGCCAAAATTGCTGGCCTTGAACAAGATGCTTCTATAGAAGAGATAGCTTTGTCTCTAAGGGAAAAGTCTCTTCTGCCAAAAGAGCTGTATATATCTAAAGGAGGGCAGGGCTTGAGTTTTGTAGGCCAGGACATTATCCAGCATATCTCATTGAGCTCTCTCGAGCTTCGCCCTCATGTGATAAATCGTTCAGGCGCTGGCGATGCAGCATGTGCAGCCCTAGTTTGGATCTCATTGCTTGAGAGACGAATAAAAGAAAACTACGAAGATAGATCATGGTCTATTTTTCCTAGAGACAAAGCGAAACTAGCGCTGAGCGCTGCACTCTATGCAAGTGCATCGAATCGGCCAGTCAATCCTAAGCTGAATCAGCGCAACCTGTTCGAAACGACAAGAATCTGCTATCCTGAAACATCAGAGCTGATAGGTGAGCTTATCAATGCAATCCAAGCGGAGAACCACAGATGAACAAGTATCTTGATATTTCAGAAGAAGTTACTGATGCAATCAGTGTAGGAATACCCGTAGTTGCCCTAGAATCGACGATAATCACACATGGCATGCCCTGGCCGCAAAACCTCGAAACCGCGCTGGAAGTAGAAAATGCGGTTAAAGAAGAAGGAGCGATCCCTGCCACTATCGCAATCATAAATGGAAGGCTGAAAGTCGGCCTTACGCACGAAGAGCTTGTTTTGCTCGCGAATGGTTCTCTCAAGCCAATCAAAGCGTCTCGAAGGGACTTTCCTGGGCTTATAGCATTTGGGGGAAATGGTGCAACCACAGTTGCGGGAACCATGATAATCGCCGAAATGGCAGCAATCCATGTATTTGCGACAGGCGGTATTGGCGGAGTCCATCGCGGAGCGGAAAAATCCTGGGATGTCTCTGCGGACCTAGAGGAATTGGCACACACAGATGTTGCAGTGGTATGCGCAGGTGCAAAAGCTATTCTGGACCTTCCTAAGACTATGGAATACCTAGAGACTAAAGGAGTCCCAGTGATCGGTTACCGAACATCGGAGCTTCCCGCTTTCTATACGCAGCATTCGGGTGTCAAGCTTTCGCTTAGAGCCGATACTCCTCAAGAGATAGCAATGATACTTCGTGCCAAATGGGAATCTGGATTGAAAGGAGGAGTTGTCATAGCAAATCCTATTCCTTCTCAATATGCCATGAGCGAGACGACGATAGAGGCAGCAATTCAAAAAGCAATAGAAGAAGCCGAACACAAAGGGCTAAAAGGTGCAGAAGTCACTCCATATCTGCTTTCGAGAGTTGCGGATTTGACAGGGGGAGACTCTCTTGAGTCGAACATCGCGCTAGTGCTGAATAACGCTCGCCTTGCAGCCAGAATAGCTAAAGAATAAGGTGCATGACAATTTTGTGCAAAGTTAATTAAAAAGAATATGAATAATTGTATTCGATAACTGGTTATGATAGGATAAATACCACTTCGCACTTATTATTATGCCTATTCGACATTCTATGGAGCACGAATGAGAATCATAAGATGCATTTATAAAGATGCCATATATTATGGCCGCATAGAAGATGATCTGGCCGTCCTTTCGAAGGATTTTCCGCAGATTCAGTTTCAAAACCAAGAAAAGGAGATTTATTTCGACAGAGAAGAAGCAAAAGTTCCATTTTCCAGCGTATATCTGGAAGCCCCTTGTGTTCCTACAAAAGCCATATGCGTTGGTCTCAACTACAGAGATCATGCCGAGGAGTTCGGGCTGAAAATTCCATCGTCTCCGGTGCTGTTCATCAAACCATCGACCACGCTTTTGGGCCCTGGAAAGCCCATACACTATCCCCGATTGTCGAAACAGGTAGATTATGAAGCCGAGCTTGTGGTTGTCATAGGGAAAATCACAAAAAACATTGATGCCAAACATGCGCTTGATTATGTGCTTGGTTATACCTGCGGTAATGATGTGACTGCGCGAGATCTGCAGCCCAAGGATGGACAATGGACAGTGGCCAAATCCTTCGATACCTTTATGCCATTGGGTCCATGGATCGAAACTGACCTAGATCCATCATCTTTGAAGTTAAAAGCTTATCTCAATAATGAGCTTAAGCAGTCCTCCTCGACCTCAAATTTAATTTTCGATGTTCCTTCTTTAATAGAATATATCTCCCAGATTATGACGCTCCAACCAGGAGACGTGATTATGACGGGGACACCTTCTGGAGTAGGGCCCATGCAAAAGGGAGATCGCGTATGCATCGAAATAGAAGGCATAGGTCGGCTTGAGAACACTATAGAATAAGAAAGCACCCAATTATGGCTTTATCGCGTATTTTTTCGATTTTTCTCCTTATGGCTGTTGGATATGGTGCTCGAAAGGAAAAGCTGCTCGATGAAAATGGAATTAGAGCTGTTTCAAATCTAGTACTCAACATTGCTCTTCCTTGCACAATAATCTCAAGTTTCGATAGAAGTATTCCTTTTTCCGCGGCAAAAGATCTAATCAAAGTAGCAATATATGCTATTGCGATTCATGGAATTTCTATTGCGCTTTCGGAAATTCTCTTTTCAAAAATGGAAAGAACCAAACAAAAGATCCTAATCTATGCAACAGTGTTTTCTAATTGTGGATTTATGGGCTTCCCTCTCGCAGAGAGCATTTTTGGTCATTCCAGTCTTATGTATGTTTCAATCTATGTTATGATTTTCAATATTTTCACATGGAGCTATGGGGTTGCTCTTCTGTCTCGAGGAGAAAACAGTGATCAAAAAGCGAAGAAGACTAAGATAAGAGATATGCTTCTAAATCCAGGAATCATCGCGGTAGCTATAGGCTTTATTCTTTGGATCTTGCCTTTTTCGATGCCTCAGACAATCAGTTATGCTATAGCTCTCATTGCGAACTGTACTACGCCTTTATCTATGATCGTTGTGGGAGCGACATTGGCTAGTCTTGGTGTAAAAGGCTTGTTTTCTGGAATGGAGGTATGGATAGGATCTTTTATGAGGCTTCTGGTTTTGCCGATTCTTGTTATCATTTTTATGAAGATATCAAAGCAAAACGATTTTCCAATGCAAGTGACCAGTCTCTTAGCAGCTATGCCTGCCGCTGCTCAAACCGTTATCTTCGCAGGACGCCATGATGCAGATGTCTTGCTCGCATCGAAAATAGTCTTTATTTCCACCGTGTTATCTGCAGTTACGATTCCTATAGTAGCACAATTGCTTCAAGCATGATTGATTTTTCGATATATGATTGGCTGAGCTTATACCCATTATTATAGAAATCAGTCAGGATGGAGGGGCTTTCGATGAATAGATCGATTAGCAAAAGCAGACTATGGATGCTAATATGGGGATGGAGAATATCCCGACCGAGACGATCTATCTCTGGGCAGCGATTTTACTGCTACCAGCATTCATTCCTCTCAGCTTTGCTTCCCGCGATTATAAACTACGCGTAGAAGAGAATGCCGCTGTAAAAGCCGTATAGCCCTTTCTTTAGAGATATATATTATATGATCGAATTATGAATTGCGAGCATATAAAGAATCGACGATTAGCATGAATAATAAACACAAAGACGAAATGCGTCAGCTCTATACACGCTGGGGGCAAGCAATGGATAAGAACCACCCACTTTGCGAATATCCCCGACCGCAGATGAAGCGCCAGGAATGGCTATGTCTCAATGGAATATGGGAATATGCAATCCGAGAAGATGCGGAGATGGAGCCTTCAAAGTATGATGGGGAGATTATAGTACCATTTTCTCCTGAAAGCCTCTTATCGGGTGTGAGGCGGCAGTTACTGCCTGGGCAAATGCTATGGTATCGAAAAATTATAGAATTCGAGAACTCAAATGGACGTCGTATACTCCTGCATTTCGGAGCTGTCGACCAATACTGCATAATTTTTCTGAATGGAATAAGGGTAGGGGAACACAATGGGGGTTATTGGCCATTTTTTTTCGATATAACTGAGCTTGTTCGGCAAGGTGATAATACGCTCGTTATTTGCGTCAGCGATGATTCAGACACTGGAAATCAAGCCTATGGCAAACAGAAGTTGAAACGCGGAGGCATCTAGTATACGGCACAGAGTGGTATATGGCAGACGGTATGGTTGGAATATGTTCCTTTCGAATACCTGCGCAGTCTACGAATCACACCATCTTACATTGAATCAACAGTTGATTTTGAACTCGATTGGGTTGGGGAGGTATTTCCGGAGAGCATCATAAGCATCTATGCAGATGGGAAATTGGAAACCGAGAAGTGTTTTTGCAGCCAGAAAGTGACAGTGAAATTGGAGAGTTTTCGAAGTTGGAGCCCGAATGATCCTTTTCTGTATACAGTGCGCATCACTCTAGGAAAAGATAGTGTGGAAAGCTATTTTGGCATGCGAGAGTTTTCCATCATACATGACTCAAATGGTCACGCCAGACTAGCATTGAACGGAAAGCCAATTTTTCACACTGGTCTATTGGATCAGGGCTATTGGAGTGATGGACTTTACACCGCACCGAGCGATGAAGCGATGATTTGGGAACTGACAGAGATAAAGCGGATGGGCTTTAATATGCTGCGTAAGCATATCAAGATCGAACCACTGCGCTGGTATTATCATTGCGACAGGCTAGGGCATGGCATCACGGAAGGGCGCGCAATATTTGAAGCAGACATGAAAAACACGGTGATGTTGCTCTATAACACCGTGAGCATTGCAGTATGGGTTCCATTCAACGAAGGCTGGGGTCAGTTTGACGCTTGTCTCATTGCAGAGAAATTGCGAAAGATCGATTCCTTACGACTTATCGATTCGGCAAGCGGTTGGCATGATCAGCATTGCGGAGATTTTCAAAGCCGTCATATCTATTACAAGGAATATCACCTAAAGCCCGACAATTATGATCACATTCATGCTCTTACAGAGTTTGGAGGATATAGCTGTCCTACTGAAGGACACATGGCTTCAGACAAGCTATTCGGTTACCGCATGTATGTTGATACACAGTCGCTTACCACTGCTTTTGATGCCTTGTATCGCAATGAAGTGCTTCCTTCGGTGCAGCTTGGATTATCAGTCTCTATCTATACACAAGTGAGCGATATAGAGGATAAGATCAATGGGCTTTTTACTTACGATCGAGCTGTAATAAAGCTAGATTCCATAATTGTGAGCCAAATCAATTCAGAACTGCGGAAAATTGGAGGATGACTATTAGCCCATGGCTTTTTTCTTGAGCCAGGAAAGCTGAAGAAGGCTTTTGAATTTTCCAATTTATGCAACCATCTGCTTTGCCTTGTTGCCGAGATTATTCTTCTTGAGATTTTCATTAAAGAGATCGATGAATGCAAGAAACAGATCAATTGGGGTCCCTGGCCCTTTGCGCTCTAATCTAAAGAAGCAATCGCAAATCAATTCGAAATCAAAATCATGGATAGAGCTTTCATCTTTACTCATTATGCCTGTGCGCACTATCTGATTTTATATCCTATGTTTATTCCGAGGTCTGGGATTAGCATTTGCCCATCAATATTGATATATCGTCCACCCAATGTCGTATTTATTACTAATCTGTCCTTTATCAACCATTGATATCCAGCATTTGCTGAAATAGTATAGCCAGATATATTGGAATCAAATGAATATACTATCCCAGGAATGATTCCAATTACAAAACCTGCATGTCCTTTTTTATTTGGATGCAGTGTTATGCCCAGCTCAGCTAATATCATCAATCCATAATGTGACGTTTGTACATTGCTAGTATAGATAACTACAGTCGATGGATTTACGCCAAGAAAATCATTTAGCATTATTTCGCAATATACTGGGACAATTACCAAAGCGCTATTTTTTGAACAAGATATCGCGCTCAATGTAAGGTAAGCAAGATTAGTCGTCAATGTTGTACTATATGCTGCTTCTTTTTCCTGACCATAAAAGGCACTTATAAAAATAGCCAATAATAAGCAAGTTATTATTCTTCTTATTGTTTTCATTACATACCTTTATTAATTTTATGGCTAGTCACAGATGGTGATCTTCCAAAAAGAATAAGCCCCGCTTTTATGTTTTCATTCATATGGATATCAATATTAGTTGCCTGATATTAAATTATCGATCCTTTTTCTGTAAGAGCCGACTCTGTTTGAGATCATTGTAAGGATAGATTTTGTTTATCGTATTTCTTCGATTTTTTCTCCAACCAATGTAGTATC
>MWDY01000256.1 GCA_002070755.1 Spirochaetes bacterium ADurb.Bin110
TTTTGCCGCACATACCTTTGGCGATGTTGCATCCGCTATTTCGCAATGTTTCTTGGCATTGATTACAAAACATCGCTATCCTCCTTTTATAAATTGCAGATCATAATATCTAAAAGCTCCGCGCAACGGCGGCAATAGTCGTGTTTTCGAGAGCATGGCGCAGATTGGCAGATGTATCTTCGCACAGAATGCGCAAGGCACAGGTTTTTTTTCGGCATATAGAATGCTGAAAAAGGCATTCTCGTTTTGGAAATTCACCTTCGAGAGCTAATAGGACATCTAGGCAGGAGATAGTCTCGGCAGGCCTAGATAGGCTATATCCGCCACGCTTGCCCCTTGTGGGAACCAGCAGCTCATATGCTGCAAGTTTCTGCAGTATCTTGGCAAAATAGCTTGGTGACACATCGAGTTCTTTAGCAGCCTTGCTGGCAGATATGCTTCCATTGCTTGCAGCCGCAAGCGCAAGCGCATGCACCGCGGTATTAACAGTGTCCGAAATAGCAAAAACTCTATCCATGCCAGAATAGATTCCTTAATAGGATATCGATGTCCTATTATACCAAACTTCAAAGAAGATTCAAGACGCAAATGTCCTATTTTTGATCTTTTTTCAGCATGGAAAAGGGTTGTTGTGTCGCTTCGATGGCATCGCGCCAGAGACTTCCCTCTGGGTTTACAAGTTTTCGCTTCGATGTCGCGGCTCGAATTGGAATATGGACGAATTCATTATTGACGAGCCCAATAAGCATTTTGGTCTTGCCGGCCATAGCTGCATGCACCGCATTGTTGCCAAGTCTTTCGCAGTACATTGAATCTATGGGCTCTGCAATAGCCGAACGGATCATGTAGCTCGGATCTATATACTTGAGATTTATCTCTATGTTTTTCTCTGAAAAATGAGCTTGAATCTGATCTCGCAAATAGAGGCCAATATCACCAAGCTTTTTATTGCCCGAAGCGTCATAGGTAACTGGCTGATCGAAGAAGTGTTGCCCAGCCCCTTCGGCAACCACTATCACCGCATGTCCTCGCCTTTCGAGTCGGTCTTCCAGCGCCGAAAGAAAACCATTCGGTCCTTCGAGATCAAATGGTACCTCCGGAATCAAAACGAAATTGGCTTCATGAACGGCGAGGACGGTCTGGACGGCTATGAACCCCGAGTCTCTACCCATAAGCTTGACAAGACCTATGCCGTTTATCTGGGAATGTGCCTCCATGTGAGCTGCCGAAACCGCCTCGGAAGCCTTTACCACAGCCGTATCGAAACCAAAGGTCTTCTCTACGAATTCGATGTCGTTGTCAATTGTCTTGGGAATTCCTACAACGGCGATTCTAAGACCTCTGCGCTCCATCTCTTCGGCTATGGCCAGAGCTCCCTTTTGGGTACCGTCTCCTCCGATTGCAAAGAGCATATTTAGATTGAGCTGTTCTATGGTATCCACAATATCCGAGGTCCGCTCGCCACCTCCGCGCGAAGTGCCAAGCATCGTACCCCCAATTTTGTGGATGTCGTCGACAATATCTGGATCAAGGGGAACTACCCCAAATCCATATTCCGGCAAAAAGCCCTTATAACCATACCTAATGCCTGATATTCTGCGAACTCCATAGAGATACCAAAGACTTCTCACGACAGAGCGGATCACATCGTTGAGACCAGGGCAAAGCCCTCCGCAGGTCACAATACCAGCATGGACATGTGAAGGGCTAAAATAGATTTGCTGGCGAGGACCTGCCACTTCGAGGAGCTGGTCGACTTTTTCTGCCAAAGAGCCGTAATCTTGCTCCTTTTTTTCCTTAGAAGCGGGACTACCAGTCTCTTTTCTTATATCTCGCTCGATGTTGTAGTAGATAAAGCGATCTTCAGGGACAAAAACAGGTCTCCCTTCTCCTGGAGCGCTTGCCAGCCCCAGGGGAGAATTCACCGGGCAATTCCCAAGCGTCTCAATCCTAAAGTCAGGAAGGCTTTTCTCCGTCATATTCTCTTCTCTCTATCATAGGCCTTGCCCAGCTCTGCCGGCCCCTTTATGGCCGAACCTCTAGTTATGGCGAGCACGACTATTACGAGCACATAAGGTAGCATTACAGCAAACTCATAGGGAAAATTTATTCCCAACACCTGGATAGCCAACTGCAGAGATTGAGCAATGCTAAAAAGCAATGCACCTCCTAGAATCCCCAAAGGATGCCATTGACCAAAGTATACAAGCGCAACCGCAATGAATCCTCTTCCAGCCACGATATCGTCCGCAAACATCTTGGCCTGACCCAAAGAAAGATAGGCCCCCGCCAATCCAGCCAATAGCCCTCCTAGTGCAAGCGCTTGGTATCGCGTCTTGCTGACCGGAATACCCATAGTGTCGGCAGCCCTCGGATAGGTACCTACAGCGCGCACCTTGAGCCCCCAAGGTGTCTTGAACAGCAGATAATAGCTGAATGGCACAAATAAAAAAGCAAAGTATGCAAGCCCATTCATCGAAAAGATAATAGGCCCCAAAAAAGGAACCTTCGATAATAGAGGTATAGGCCTATTGGGTAATCCCGGAACACCCGTTACTCCCCCGATAAAGAATCGAAAAAGTGTCCCGGCGATTCCCCAGCCCAGCATCTGAAGCCCAATACCCGCAATACCTTGAGGCGCTTTGAATGTGACTGTAACCAGTGCGTACAAAAGGCCAAGAAGTACACCAATGCCTGCCGCTCCCAATATCCCTATCATGTTTGCATAAGGCGCAAGCGCTGTCTCTTGAAGATAATATGCCGGAAGAAAACCCATGAAGGCTCCCATCGACATTATCCCTTCGCAGCCTAGATTGAACACTCCCGCCCTCTGATTGAACATCTCCCCCAGCGCGGCCAATAGAAGAGCCACAGAAAAAGGTATTCCTATCGAGAGGACATTGTTGACAAACGTAAAAAAATTCATGCCCCACCTTCCTTTGGCGTTTTCGGACGGCGAGGGCCAAAAGAGCCCGATGCGAATCGCCTCGCGAATCTGTCGTAGAGATAAGGGTCGTTGATGAGCATCTTGGCCGAGATAATGCTGAGTATGACAGCTCCCTGAAGCACGAGTACCATATTTGCAGGAATGGAAATCATCCTCTGAGTCATATCGGCCCCAACAAGCAATAGTCCAAAGAAAACCGCGGAAGGAAT
>MWDY01000257.1 GCA_002070755.1 Spirochaetes bacterium ADurb.Bin110
GGATGGTGTTTTTATACCTGATAATGATGGTTCTCCCCTAATAAGCTATTATTGGGGCAATAGCGCATCCTTCATCGATTTTTCCCGAAAAGAAGGTTTTGATTGGTGGGTAAAGGCGCTTAAGAAATATATCCTCGAAAAGGGAATCTCTGGAGTATGGAATGACAATAACGAATTCGAAATCGAGGATAAGGCTCTCCCGATTCAGACAGTCAAGAATATTTTACCAGTAAATATGGCGGAAGCATCTTTTACTGCGTTAAGGTCCTTTTATCCTGGCAAAAGGCCTTGGCTGATCAGTCGCTCTGGATATGCCGGGCTTCAGCGTTATGCCCGCACATGGACAGGAGACAATGTATCTAGCTATGATACATTTCGCTTCAATATTGCAATGGGAATGAATTTGGGCCTTAGTGGCCTACCGTTTTATGGACATGATATTGGTGGTTTTGTAGGCCCAATACCAGATGAAGAATTGTTGCTGCGTTGGTGCCAAAGTGCTGTTTTTCAGCCGCGGTTTGTCATGCACTCCTGGAAACCTGATGGAAGCATAACAGAGCCATGGCTATATCCAAATCGACTTTCGGATATCCGCAATTTCATTCGAATACGATATAGATTTTTGGCTTATATCTATGATCTAGCAATTCGTGCAAGCGAAAAAGGCATTCCAATGGAAAGTCCTGTTGCTCTAGAATTTCCAGAGGATATTTCGCTTCAATTAGATAGCCTAGATAGAATGGCCGGTGATGCTATCTTAATACCCAGTCCGCCCGAGCAAGGCAAAGACGAAGTATCAATGCGGCTTCCCAATGAGATAAACTGGTTCGATCCAACGCATCAAATCGTATATAAGGGCGGCGAGAAGTTGAGTTTCCATTATTATCTAGGCGAGATTAGATACTTTTTCAGATGTGGTACTGTAATTCCCACGTTTTACAAAATTGAGGCAATTGGCAAATCCCTTTTGGATAGCTATGAATTCATTGTTATCCCTCCCGCAGAAAAAAGCGACATCGACCTACTGCCAATTGCTTGCATCCATAGCGAGGATGATGGAGAGAGCGATTTTATTCTCGGGAGCTACTGGCGATGGAAGATGGAATACACAATTGAAGGAGAAAATTGTTATTGTCTCAATATAACGCAGACCGAAAGCATCGATGAGGAAAATAATTCCTCAGTCTTTAGAAAAAAATGGCGATTTTCAGTGCCCGATGGTTTTATGCTCTATGACGAGAATGAAGTCGAAATAGGCAAGAGCGTTGTATTCGATTTTGATAAAGCCCCAAAGAAACTCTCTCTTAGAGTCGAGGGGACCTATCGCAATATACATGGGTGAGATGATATTCTAGATCAATGGTAACAATTCGCGATGTCGCAGAACGTGCAGGAGTATCGGTTTCGACTGTGAGCCACGCGCTTAGTGGTAAACGTTCTATAAGCCAGGTAACAAGACAGAGAATATTTCAAGCAATTGAGCAACTCGGCTACGAACCTAATCCTGCTGCTCGTGCTCTTCGAACAAAGAGCACGAGCGTAATCGGTTTTTTTGCTTTTGATATTACGGAAGTATTTGCCGCAAGAATAATTCATGGCGTTGAACGAATAGTTCGCGAGAAGAATTGTTTTTTGCTTTTTACAAGTGGCGTTGGGTTCAATTACGATTTGGCTCATGGTATAGATTTTTTGCGCAAACGAAGGGTCGATGGCATCATTATTGCCTATGGTGTACGTCAAGAAATAAGCCCGAAAACTTTCGATCTTTCCAATATACCTTTGGTGACAATAAACACTTTCGTAGATCCTACTATTCCATCTCTCCATCCAGACGATTTCAAGGGAGGGAAAGAGGCTGCATTGCATTTGGTTTCTAAGGGCGCACGGCATCCTGCCATGATAGCTGGTCCTGAAAACAGGTTTGCAAGCAAAGAACGCCTTTTGGGTTTCGAAAAAGGGCTGGAAGAATGTGGTATTCCTTTAGATACATCAGAAAGGGTGGTACATGGGGACTTTGGCGCTGAATCCGGCTCTTATTGCTTTGATGCCTTACTGAAGGCCTGTCCCGATATAGATGCAGTCTTTTGCGCAAACGACTATATGGCCGCGGGAGCTATAAATCGCGCTCTCGCTTCTGGAATCTCAATTCCCAAGGATCTACATATCATAGGTTATGATGATCGTGAATTCGCCTCTTTTTGGCCAATCCCAATCACTACATTTGCACAGCCTCTTGAATACATGGGAGAACTTGGTGCGACTATGCTTTTCGAGCGCATCGATGGGCGTAATCCAGAGCCAAGCATGGTCAAACTGGCGCCAACTCTTATTGCTCGTCAATCTTCATAGAGTGGGATTAGCTTACCGATGTGGGTCTTATCCACGATTATTTTCTTACTTATTCTTTTCATTTAGGCCTAAATATAGTATGTTTGGGGGACAAATCCTCAATTCAATGCAAGGAATAAAAAATGACCAACCATGCTTCCCACTTTTTAGATTCTGAGAATAAAAAAGATAGCTTTCCTTTTGCGGACAACGATAATCCATTAGATCTGGTCATAGCTTATATCGGTGGAGGTTCACGTGGCTGGGCTTGGACACTGATGAGCGATCTCGCTTTGGAAGGATCGCTTGGAGGAATCGTTCGGCTCTATGATATAGATAAAGAAGCAGCCGAGATTAATGCGCGGATTGGAAATACTCTTCGAGAGAGAAATGATGTGCTTGGAAAGTGGCGATATGAAGTAGCGGAAGATCTCGAGAGTGCTTTACGCGGTGCCGATTTTGTAATCGCTTCTATTCTTCCTGGAACTTTTGGCGAAATGGCTTCTGATGTCCATGCGCCAGAAGAATATGGAATTTACCAATCTGTGGGCGATACGACAGGACCAGGTGGAATTCTGCGAGGGCTCAGGACTATTCCAATGTATGAAGTGATTGGAAAAGCGATACGCGAATTCTGTCCTAAAGCATGGGTCGTCAATTACACGAATCCGATGGCTCTTTGCCTCCGCACACTTTACGAAGTCTTTCCAGATGTCAAGGCCTTTGGCTGTTGCCATGAAGTATTTGGGACACGCAAGCTATTGGCCGCGATGGTTCGCGAACGCCTTGGAGCTGAGGCTATAGCGGACGCAAAGAATGCCACTATGCAGCAGATCGAAGTCAATGTGCTTGGAATAAACCATTTCACCTGGATAGATCGAGCATCATTTGGCCCAGTGGATCTCTTGCCTCACTATAGAGCATTTGTAGACGAGCACTTCGAATCTGGATATGAAGGGGTAGAGAGTGAGAGCTGGCTCAACTCTTATTTTGCCTCTGCGGAACGTGTCAAATTCGATCTATTCCGGCGTTATGGTCTAATCGCCGCTGCTGGCGATAGGCATCTTGCCGAATTCATGCCAGGCAGGATGTATCTGCGAGATCCAGAGATCGTTCGATCATGGAAATTCTCTTTGACACCTGTATCCTGGCGTATAGAAAATGCCGAGAAGCTCAGGAAAAAAGCAATGAGCTACGCTGAGGGCAGGGAACAATTTATGCTGAAGCACTCCGGTGAAGAAGGCGTAAATCTCATAAAAGCCCTCTGCGGACTAGGTTCATTTGTTTCGAATGTCAATCTGCCAAATCATGGACAGATAAAAGGGCTTCCATTGGGAGCGGTAGTGGAGACTAACGCCATTTTTTGGCGCGACTGTGTTCAGCCTGTAGATGCTGGAAGACTTCCCTCTCAAATCGAAGCCCTTGTTGCTCCGCATGCCATTGCTCAAGATATAGTTTTGCGCGCTGCCATGCGCCGCGATGCCTGGGCGGCATTTCCTGCATTCTTGCATGATCCTTTAATGACAGCTACACCTTCTGAGGCCGAGGCTCTTTTTGCAAGCATGCTAAGAGCAACAGCGAAATACCTAGCAGATTACACGCTATAGAAAGCAATTGTGGCTCATTTCTTTATAAGCCTTACAATTAGATCATAGATTTGCTGTCCTCCCGCGGCTGTAGATATCTGGCCAAACGCCACCTTTTGATAGATAAGGAACAATGTACTGTTGAATTCGGTATCGTTGGGCACATGATCTGTTTCTTTCGAAGAGTGTGGCCCCGCAACGTCCAGGTATTCGAGAACCTTCCTATCATTGATGTCGGTTGCTCCTGCAGCTCTTGCAGTGGCCGAGGCCGATGCGCCACGGTCATTACCAAGAACTCTTGCTGCTTCGGGGCTATTCACAAGGAAGTTAATGAACTTTACAGCTGCCTCTGGATACTTAGAATTCTTGTTCACCGTGTAGAACTGGCTTGGAGCCTGCCAGAGCGCTTTAGTAGCCGCTGCCCCCGGAAATTCCATCAGACACAGTTCATCGGTTGTGGCTGCCTGATAACCTGCGAGCTGGTTCGTCCAAATAAACCCTATGGCAGCTTTTCCAGCTATGACCATCGATGTATCGGCGTTTGTCTCTGCATAGCCTGCGGCAATATCAGCTGGAGGAACGAGCCCATTGTTGCGGTAGTCCTTGAAGAGCTCAAGATACTTCTGTGCATCCGCCGGTTTTACCGCAGTGGTCTTGGTTGCAGCATCGTATAGAGGAGTACCATTGTAGCGAGTCCAATATCCAAAAGGAGTGGAGTTAGAGGAAAGAGCACCTATATCCTGCATTGGATATACTCCTGGTGGAAGTTTTGATTTGAGCGTCACAAGATAATTGCGAAATTCCTCATAGGTCATTGAGACCTTTGGCAGTGGCGCACCAACCCTTTGTATGAGCGATTTATTGTAGACAAGCGCTGGCATTGTTACACCTGTGGAGACGCCATAGAGATGTCCGTCGATAGTTCCCGATTCTATTGCGCTTGGATCGATCACCGTTGTGTTGAGGATAGTTCCTGAGTATTTTTCCAGAGGAAGGAGCACTCCTCTTTTGACATAGTCATTGATGTTGCCGCCCATCTGAATTATGTCAGGACCGCTCCCGCCAGCAAGCTGTGTATCGACCTTGTTGAAGTGATCTCCCGTTCCGCCCGAAATTTCGGGGTTCACTTTGATACCTGGATTTGCTGCCTCAAAGAGGTTTATAGCTTCCTGACTTCGCTTTACTCGGGATTCGCTTCCCCAGTAAGCCCAACGAATTGTGATCTGTTGTTGCCCGAATACCATGGCAGCGCTCATTAGAATAATGAGTAGTGCCAAACCCGTTTTTTTCATGGTCCACCTCCTATCGAAAAGATAAAAATACTTATCCCTTAATACCCGTTGTAGCAATTCCCTGCACAAAGTACTTTTGGAGCGAGAAAAAGAGAATAAAGCAGGGAAGGAGAGAAAGAACCGACATGGCGAACATAGGCCCCCAAGATGAGATACCAGAGGAATCAAGGAAGAGCCTGAGCCCCATGGGAACTGTGTATTTTGACGGAGAATTAAGGTAAAGGAGCTGATTGAAGAAGTCATCCCATGTCCACAAGAAGGTGAAGATAACAGTTGTAATCAAGGCTGGCTTGGTTAGCGGCATTACAATCTGTGTATAGATGCCGAATTTACCGCAACCATCTATCAGAGCAGACTCATCGAGCTCTTTGGGGAGACTTCGAATGAATTGCACTAGCAGAAAGATGAAAAATGCATCGGTAGCGAAGAATTTGGGAATAACGAGAGGCAAGAAAGTATCTATCCATCCAAATTTCCGAAACATGATATATCGTGGGATTGTCGTCACATGTGTTGGCAACATCATGGTAACCATCATCACGGCAAACCAAAAATTTCTTCCCGCAAATTTTAGCCGCGCAAAGGCATAGGCAGTCAGAGAACAGAATAGGACATTTGCAATTACGCATAATCCGGATATGATGAATGAATTCTTGAAGAAAGTGCCAAACCCTACGATGCCAATTCCTTGCCAGCCCTTGACATAATTCTGCAGAGTGAAGGCCTTTGGCCATAATCCAGGATCGCTGAAGATTGTATTGCTCTCTTTGAATGATGCGGCGATTAGCCAGACAACAGGATATAGCATGCATACACCAAGCAAGATAATGAAGGCATTTGTGATGACAGAGCTTATCAAGCTCGTAGTGTGCCTTTTCATTCTCCGCTCCCATAGCTGACAAGTGAGCCCGATAATTTGAAGGCAAGGGCTGTTAGAGCTGCAATGATGATGAGCAATACCCACGCCATGGCGGATGCATAGCCCATCTCGGAGAATGCAAAGCCTTTTATGTAAAGATAGAGGCTATAGAACATCGTCGAGTCCAGCGGCCCACCTTGTCCGCCTGAGACAATATAGGCTTGTGTAAAGGACTGGAAAGCATTGATCATCTGCATAATAAGGTTGAAAAAAATTATTGGCGATAGGCAGGGCAGGGTAATAGAGAAGAATTGCCGCATTTTGCCAGCTCCATCTACCGCTGAAGCCTCATAGTATTCTCTTGGTATTTGCTTAAGACCCGCGAGAAAAATAATCATAGGAGATCCGAATTGCCACACCGATAGCAAAATCAGAGTATAGAGAGCGTATTTAGGATTCGATATCCAAGCCGGTGGATTGAGGCCAAAAGCACTGCGTAGGATTGTATTCAACACTCCATCTCCAGCAAAGAGCCTTCTCCATAAGGCGGCAATGGCGACGGAGCCTCCTAGTAGAGTAGGAATATAGTATAGAGTTCGATAGAAGGGGATGAGTTTGAGGTCTCGGTTCATCAGCATCGCTACGCCCAATGCGAATATTAATTTAAGAGGGACAGAAATGAACACATATTTGAAAGTAACTAGAAGAGAATTGAGAAATCGCTCATCTCTCGGAAACTGATCGTTTCCTATAAACATGACAAAGTAATTGCGCAGGCCAATCCATTTAGGAGGCTGAAGGATGTTGAATTCGGTGAAGGACAAAAAAAACGAATATATCATTGGGTAGAGAGTCAGAACGAAAAAGCCGAGTAGCCATGGGACGAGGAAAGCGTACGATGTCAGGTTTTCGCGGATAGCCTTCTTCCTAGCTCTCTTGTTCATTTTCTTTCTCTTCCATGAATCCATGGCCTAAAGCCTGCAAACTTCATATGCCGTGCCAAGTTACCCATAAGAGCCGATTGACCTTATCAATTAAAGCGCATTTCTGATTTCTATTATTAAAACTCTTTCGGTAAAATACCATGTAAATTATTGACAATAGATATCTATTATTGACATTTCAAGATAACATTAAATGTTGGAAACTAGCGTCTTATATATATGATAATATTAATATTCAGCTTAAGGATCTTTTTTAACGAGTCCGAAAAGAAAAATCGTATTTTGAAGCGAACATGATTATTTCTTGCATTAGCAAAGAGCTCTTGTCTATGGGCTATCATGGTTCATTAAAAGAGAAAAAGATGAACAGATTGGCACATCGAATAGAATTGCCGTGCAAAAACATATCTGTTATTATGCTATTATCTTAGGAATTTAGACTTCACGCGCAACATATAAAAGAGAAAGCCATGAAGAGAAAGGATATTCAAATACGCGATCCATTCGTGCTGCCATTACAAGATGAGAAGCGATATTGCCTATATGGGACTACCGATAGCGACCCCTGGAAGGCGCCAGGTATCGGCTTCGATGCGTACATGAGCGAGGATCTAGAAGAATGGGAGGGGCCATATCCTGTTTTTAGGCCTCAGTTAGGTTTTTGGGCAAGCCATAATTTTTGGGCGCCAGAAGTCTACAAGTATGGAGAATCATACTACATGCTTGCGAGTTTCAAGTCGCCTGAACATGAACGGGCAACGCAAATTCTCCGAGCGGCTAATCCCTTTGGGCCATTTGTAATGCATTCAAATGAGCCTGTGACCCCATCGGGCTGGGAATGCCTAGATGGAACCCTCTGGGAAGAAGAAGGTCAGCCTTGGTTGGTATTTTCTCGGGAATGGATCGAGGTAAATGATGGCGAAATTTGGGCAGCGCCTCTTTCGATCGATTTCGATAGGCTAGAAGCCGAGCCTATTTTGCTTTTCCGAGGTTCGGACGCATCTTGGACAAAGAAAATGAAAAGACGCGACGGCTCAGGCCTAGAAGATGCTCGAGTCACCGATGGACCTTTCCTCTATTGCTCAAAGAGTGGAACGCTCTTCATGCTCTGGTCTAGTATTGGGGAATCAGGCTATGCAATGGGATATGCTCGATCTCAATCAGGAAAACTCACTGGCCCATGGCTTCAAGAATCGAAGCCTCTCATCGAAGGGGGCCGAGGTCATGGCATGATTTTTCATGGCCTAGATGGAAAAACATACCTGGCTTATCATTTTCCCAATGAAACTCCCTATGAGCGCTTTCATTATCGGGAAATAGCACTATCGGATACAAGCATCGCTCTTATTGGCAAGGAGTTATAGTTCATGGCCATTGACCGGCGCTCTCTTGTTCGCAGACATAACCCAGTTATTCGCAGCTATGATCCATTCTCTCCTCTATCGGTCGGCAATGGCGAATTCGCCTTTACTGTGGATATAACTGGCCTACAGAGTCTGATTTCCGATATGCCTGGCATAACGCCCCTTTGCACCATGTCACAGTGGGGATTCCATTCTTATCCGGAACGCGAAGATTGTCCTCGTGATGAAAAAAGGCTCAGGCTGAGCTACTTCGATCCAATTAGAAAAACTGGCGGCTATATGACCGATTCAACAGGCCAAGAAGAGTTATTCAATGAGCTTAGAATGAATCCGCACAGATTCAATCTCGCCAGAGTCGGTTTTGTCTTTGAGGCGAAAGAGCTGGAATTTCAGTATATATCTGATATTGAACAGATTCTCGATCTATGGAAAGGCGAGTTGCATAGCCAATTTTCCTATAAGGATCATCCTGTCGAGGTCTATACTATCTGCGATCCTAAAGCGGATACATTGGGGGTCCATGTTTTTTCTCCACTTCTTGACCAGGGTCGCCTTGCTGTGCGCATCGCCTTTCCTTATGGTTCACATGAAATCGATGCTTCCGATTGGAAAGCCGAAAAGCGCCATAACACCATTGTTTTGGAACATAGCAAGAATTCCAGGCAAGAGAACGGAGAATCGCTTTTGCTCGAAAGAATTCTAGATAGCGAGGGTTATTTTGTTCAAATAAAGGCTGGAGCAAGAGGCAATGCATATATCAATCAGAAAAGTATGCATGAATTCATTATTGCGAGCGTGGGGCCACAGCTCGATATAGTAGCGCAATTCTCTCCAAAGAAAATCGATGAGCCCTTGCCGTCTTTTCGTTCTATAAGCGATAGGGCTGCTCAACACTGGGAAGAATTCTGGTCGACTGGAGGAGCGATAGAGCTCATCGAGAGCCGAGACAAGAGGGCAATGGAGCTCGAGCGGAGGATAATTCTTTCCCGATATCTCACCGCTATCCAGTGCGCTGGATCATATCCGCCTGCAGAGACGGGGCTAACCTGCAATAGCTGGTATGGCAAATTCCATTTGGAGATGCATTACTGGCATGCCGCGCACTTCATCGTATGGGGAAAACCAGAGTTATTCGAGCGAAGTTTCGAATGGTATAGATTTATCCTGCCTTCCGCAAAAAAGCGAGCACAAGAACAAGGGTATATAGGCGCTAGATGGCCAAAGATGACCGATCCATCGGGAAGAGATAGTCCCTCGCCAATTGGGCCACTTCTTTGCTGGCAGCAGCCTCATCCGCTTATGTACATCGAGCTCTTAAGAAGGGCTTATCCGGATCGACAGATCCTTTATGAATATAGGGATATCATCGAAGCAACGGCGGACTTTATGGCCAGCTTTGCCCAATGGAACGAGTCTAAACAGCGCTATGATCTTGGACCTCCTCTCATCCCTGCGCAGGAAAATCATAGGCCAGAGGATACACTCAATCCGCCCTTCGAGGTGGAATACTGGCGTTGGGGTTTATTTGCGGCGATCTACTTTTTCGAGATGTTGGATCTGCCTGTAAACTCAAAATGGAGAGAAGTAGCCGCTCAGCTAGCTTCGCTTCCAGTAGATAAGGTGAGTCATTTATATCTTGCACATGAGAACTGTCCCAAGACCTACAATCAATTTGCATCCGACCACCCGGAGATGCTTTTTGCCCTGGGAATGCTGCCAGGCCAATCGGTAGACAAGACTATGATGTCCAATACTCTAGATATGGTTTTGAAGACCTGGAATCTAGAATCCCTTTGGGGCTGGGATTTTCCTGCAATGGCCATGACCGCTTTTCGCCTAGGAAGGAAGAAGGATGCAATCGATCTTCTTCTTATGCAAACGCCCAAGAACAGCTATAGAGCGAATGGTCACAACCCTCAGCTACCGCGTACCGACATCCCTGTGTATCTGCCGGGCAACGGTGCGCTTCTATTGGCTATGTCGCTAATGGCCCAGGATTGGGAGGATGAAGATTGGGAAATGCAGGCTGAGGGGCTATTGCCGATTCCCTAAAGTTTTCGATAGGCGCACTTGAAGCGACGCTTCCTCATAGATGAAATCCCTGAGCCGTCGACTCTTGCGCGATATAGTACTCGTACGAACGAGAATCGTATGGATAATCCCATGAACCCTGCCGATGTATCATTTCACCCCCAAAGCCAGCCTTAAAGCGATAAAGACCATAGAGCGGATGTTCAGGATTGGGCCCAGGCGCTACGCCAAACAAGTCATAGCTATGGCAACCATGCTGTTTCGATTCTTTTATCGCTGTCCATTGCAGAGCATAAGGAGCCATGAGGCTGCGCCCTTCGTCAGATGATGCACCGTATAGATATGTCGCTCTATCCGCAGAAATCGATAGAAACATTGCGGCAAGTGGAATACTCTGCTTTTCTGCGATGAGAAGATGAACAGTCGCATCGCGGCAGCGCTGAACAAGGAGCGCTTCGAAAAAGCGCCTATCATGATATACAATTGCATTTCGCCTGGCTGTCTGCTCGTACAATTTCATCCAGATATCGAGATCAGAGGCTTTTCCATGTCGTACATGTACACCCCGTCGAAAGGAAAGTCGCGTATTGTAGCGTGTCTTTGGTTTCATTGCGGCAAGGATCTGGGATTCTTCTCTATTTAGATCGATGATTATTGTATCTGGAGGAAGGATATCGCTTGGTGCTTTGCGCACTGCCGAACCAGAAACGCCCCAGTTCATACGCAGCTCGCGAAGGCGAGTTTCGGGCGGGCCTAACCAATTTCCTTTGTCATCGAAGCGATCTTCGTCTTCTGAATAGGGGGACTCCCAAGGCAGATCCCAGCGGATGAACATACACGACGGACCAAGAAGCTCCTGAAGTTCTGAAGAAAGTACGGAGAGATAGAGCCCTCTCTGATCGCTATCGGGAAGCGATTCTGGCCCAAATGGAGCATAAGCAATATTTACCCCGGGGCTTACTTCCCGTCGCAGCAAAAGCAAGTCTCCCGATGGAATTCCATCAACTCTCAAATCGCAAGCCAAGGCCGACCATCCAAGACGAGACTTGACTTTGCTCCAGAATGTTGTCTGCTGAAGGAGCCTTGTTGCTATGAGTTTGGTCGCGGGTTTTGGCAAGACCTGAACATCCACAAGGCGTCTCCAAAGGAAATCAATAAATCCAAGATAAAGCTTATCTCAAGCTAAGAAAAGAATATATCGAAATATGACAAGCTGCAAGCTATATCGCGATTCTGCTTAAAGTGCTGACAAGATAGCCATTGGCAGGTATATTTGTTTATATGAATGATAAAAATGACCAAACCTTGACTCGAAATCTCGAGTCGCTCAAAAGCTTGATCGAACAGTCTCGACACTGCATAACCTTCACTGGAGCGGGTGTCAGTACCCTTTCGGGCATCAGAGACTTCCGCGGCAAGAACGGGCTCTATCAAGATGTAAACGCCGAGAAAATCTTCGATATAGAAGTATTCGACGAAGATCCTTCTTTTTATTACTCGATGACGAGGGATTTTATCTATAATCTCGACGAAAAAGAGCCATCTGTCGTGCACCGCGTATTGGCTGCTCTTGAAAAAAGGGGCCTTCTTAAGGCGGTGATAACCCAGAATATCGACCTTCTACATCAAAAAGCAGGCAGCCAAAAGGTGATAGAGATACATGGCACACCGCAGATTCATCGATGCCGCACTTGCGGCTGGACTATGACCTTCGACGAAGCGGCTAAAATTGTGCGCTCAGGAGGTATTCCACGCTGCGCTAAGTGCGGCGGCATACTCAAGCCCGAAATCACCTTCTTTGGTGAAAACCTGCCCATGCAGGCGCTGCGCGAAGCACGCGCCGAGGCGACGGCAGCCGATCTTATGCTTGTACTTGGATCAAGCTTACTGGTCTATCCAGCTGCCTCTTTGCCCCAGTACACCCTCGAGCATGGCGGCCAAATCGTTATCGTCAACAACATGCCGACCCACCTGGATTCGAGAGCCATTCTCCGCTTCGATGAGCTTGCCGATGTCTTTGAATACCTAGAAGCGCAGCTGGCCAAAGGATGGCTAGGATAAAGAGATAATCTATTGCACATCGATTTTATATAGTGTTTTTCAATTCAATGTACTATCCATCTTCTCCAAGCAAACGCATCGGATTAGTGCTTGTAATTTGTTTGATTTCATCTGTTGAAAGGCCGACATAATCTTTGAGATAGTTTGCGCATTCAGCGATGCATGCCGAAGAGCCAGCGAGGCATCCTTGAGAAGGAATAAAAAGCCTTCCATTTGGTTCAAGAACGACATTTCCACCGAGGGAAACATAGGATCCAGGAGGCATTCCCGCAAGTGGTGCGGAATCGCTGATCACAACTATATTATTTACGCCACAGGCTCGTATCACCGTCCGGATGAAGGGAACAGGAAGGTGATGGCCATCCGTTATGAGCATAATTGTCAACCCGGTATATGCAAGAAAGGCAAAAATAGGATTGTCAGTCCTATGAAGCATAAGAGGAATCCCATTACCCAGGTGCGTTACACATGAAGCCCCCTTCTCGATAGCTCTCTCGATCTGGCTAGCATCAGCCAAGGTATGACCCATGGATACGATGATGTTTTCATCTTTCGCCATAGCAATAATATCCTCTATGCCTGTCAACTCAGGAGCCACAGTCAATATTCTAACAAGAGGTCTTCCAGCTTTCAGAATGCATTTAAGCATTCTCTTGTCAGGTTTACATATAAATCTCTTATCGTGCGCACCCCGGGCACCATCTTTTTCAGAGATAAAGGGTCCTTCGATATGGAAGCCTGCAATGAGACGCGCTGCGGTCTCATCCTTTTGCATTGCTTGTTTGATGATTGCTAAATTGCGTTCATACATCTCTTGTGGAGAGCTTACAAGAGTGGCAAGAAATCGGCCAGTTCCTTTTGATTGGAGAAGTTTACAGGCATAAATAACCTGTTGGACAGTAAGATCTTGTGCGCAAAAATCGATTCCTCCATATCCATTGACCTGCAGATCTATCAGGGTTCCATAGGAATTCATAGCCTTGATGGTCATAATGATATGCTCATGACAAAGGGAAAATCAGGGAAGCTGCAGAATGATCTAGCATCAAATAGCAATTCTTATGCATTCTGAGCGATGCGCAGGGATGCATTGCATCGATCGGAGCGGTTACTGCCATGCGCACAGCCTCGGCCTTTCTTTTATCCGGGACTGTGCAGATTATGCATTCACTCTTGAGTATCTGGGGAATGCTCATAGAAATAGCTTGCATGGGAACTTTAGATATATCATCGAACCATCCCTCTCCGACCTGTTGCCGCCTGCATGCTTCATCGAGTTGAACTATCAAATATGGCTCTTTCGTATCGAGGTTTGCTGGAGGATCGTTAAAGGCAAGATGCCCATTCTCTCCAATGCCAATGCATGCAACATCGATGTTCTTGGAGCTTATTAAATCAGAAAGTCTAGCTATTTCATCAGAAAGATCATTGGCATTGGCCTGAATGTAGTGAAAAGCTCGCAATCCAGACACTCTCTCTGCAAATCTTTCTCGCAAATACTTGCGGAAACTTGCCTTGTATGTATCGGGTATGCCTACATACTCATCTAGATGAAAAACCTCTACTTTGTTCCAGTCGATATCATTATCCTTTACGAGTGAATCCAGCATAGCGAATTGGCTTGTTCCGGTTGCTAAAATTATAGAACATTCTTGCTTTTCCTGAAGTGCCCTACGAATATGCATGGAAACCATCATTGCTGAATGTCTGCCTAGATCAATATCGTTCTCATAAATACAAATTCTCATTGGCTCTTTCCTCCTCAGTTTTGTTCTGGTATTGTATTTTACTATATAAGCGAAAGGAAGGAAGCTAAGGAGCAAAAGATGCGGATAATAGAACAATATCTCCAATCTAAAACAGGAGTGGAGGAGACTTGCGAGGACGGATTTGTTATGACCGATTGTTTTGCAGCAGTAATAGATGGGGTGACCAATAAAAATGCCGTGCAGTTAGACTTCGATGCTCCCGGGAAAATCGCCATGGAGCTGATAAAGAAGGCCATTGGAGAGCTATCGCCCCAATTATCGGCACCTGACGCTTTCGAGAGCATCAATAAAGTGATTTATGATAGTTATTGTAATTCGGGATGTTTGGAAGTAATGAAGAAGAATCCTTCCCAGCGTTTCACTGCTTCTTGTGTTATCTATAATTCGGTGCAGCGTGAGCTATGGTTTCTAGGGGATTGCATGGCTCTAGCCAATGGGATGATATACCAGTTTTCTAAGGAAGCCGATAAGCTTCTTAGCGATTTGCGTTCGTTTCTTATTCACATAGAGCTATCTCAGGGTACAACAGAGGAACAGCTTTTAGAGCACGATGTATGCCGCGAACAGATACTTAGCTTTCTAATCAGGCAAACTTTTCTGCAGAACTCATCGTATAATTGCCCTTTTACATATTATGTTCTCGATGGCATAAGCGAAGAAGCGCCTAGACATACAGCGGTTATTCCTGTTGACGAAAAGACGACCGAGATAGTCCTTGCAAGCGATGGATATCCTTCCCTTTATCCTACACTTGAACAGACAGAAGCCTATCTTGCGTACATTCTTGAAATTGATCCTCTTTGCTATCGTGAGTTTCGCAGTACCAAGGGCTTGGTAAAGGGGAATGTCTCTTTCGATGATAGAGCCTATGTGCGTCTAGCGATATAGTCATCGATTTAGCCCATTTTGAAGCTATCCGCCATCTTGTTTCCCTGAAAGGTATTCATCAGGTATACGATAATAAATACTACGACGAGCAGGACTGTAGACAATGCGCTTGCTTCTCCCATCTTGCCATCCGCGACCGCTGCATAGATCTGTATGGGAACAGTGCGGGTTTTTGGACCATAGAGAAGAATCGTCGTGCTTAGCTCCTGGAGCAATGTGGTGAAGGTTAGAATCGAACCACTAATAATACCTGGCAATATGAGTGGAAGGCTCACACGTCTGAAAGTATAGAACCAGGTAGCGCCTGCAATGATAGAAGATTCTTCCAATTTCGGATCTAATTGGGTAAGGCTTGCC
>MWDY01000258.1 GCA_002070755.1 Spirochaetes bacterium ADurb.Bin110
CTCTATAACCAATGGCACGAGCCCATCCTTCCAGGGTCTCATCATAAGCCGTCTTGATTTGCTTTTCGGCTTCCTTCAATGCTCGGACATATTCTATGCGCCCAATGATAATACCTGAGTAAGATCCAAACATCTCGGCGAATTCGACAAGCTCCTTGCTAAAGGATAGAGGCGCTTTGATCGAGAGATGGAAGACCCCCAATACTTTATCTTCGTAGACTACAGGTACGCCAATGTTAGCGCATCCGGAAGGTATCAGCGGAAGGTTCCTCGGTATGAGAAGAGGATCTTCTCTTATTTCTGGCGATAGGCGTGTCTTGCCGCTCTGGAATATTCCTCCACTTATGCTTTCGTCTGGCTTGAGCGGTATTTCGAAGACCTTATCGAGCCAGCTTTTGGCTGCTGTTTTCTCTAGAAGGCCTGTCTCTGGATTGTAGATGAGAAGAGCAGAAGATTCTGCCTGTGTTGCTTCGATGGCGCTGTCGACAAGTGTCTTATAGAGCTTGTCTGGTTCCGTCTCTATGCCGATCTGTTCATTTATTCTATGGAGTATCTCAAGCCAATGTAGACGTTCGCGTAGCACTTCTATAAGCCTTACAGACCTAACAGCCATAGCGACAATCTCGCTTATGGACTGTAAGAGATGGAGATCAGAGTCCTGGAATATATTATCCTTGCTCTCTATGCCTATTGCTCCCTCAACGCTGCCTTCGATCGATATAGGCGCATAGATGCCATACTTGATATTTGGGTCAGTCTCCACATAGTGAGGATCTGAGGGTAAGTCTAGGCAGCGTATCGGTATTCCACTTTCGATGACATAGCCTGTCATACCCAGTCCAGGGCGGTATATCATCTCGTCGAAGAAATTCATTCTCTGCTGGACTTCTTCTGCACCAATAGCAAGTTGGCTCTTATAGGCGATCGTCTCTAGTGCTTCGCCCGATCTAGATTTGAATCTTATAACCGAGGGCCTCCAATTCTTTTCTTTATCGAGAATGTCGAGCGCAGTGTCCGCAATCTCCTCAAGGTTCTTCTTATTGCCTATTTCAAGGGCCGCCTTGTTGAGAATGGAGAGTTCTGATGTCTTCTGTGTATTTTCACGCTGCATGAGAAATGTCCTTATAGTTGTCAATGCGGCGAGAATGAATGTGTTTCTACGCTCTTCATCGCTCTCGATCTTTTCATGATCGATTTCCGTGGAGAAAATCCAGAACACACAACCTTCGAGCTTGCCTTCTAGGAGGACCGGCGAAAAAAGGATATATCGAGGTTGATCTTTCTGGATAACCATTTTATACAATCTATCTTTGCATGATTCGCATTCGGCAATTGTCCTTGAATTCTCGATAATCCATCTCAGTGAAACATTATCGATTGGATCTGAGGAAATCAGCAATGGGCTCTCACTGGATAAGCTTTCGCAGGCTTCTTCTAAAAAGCCATCTTCATGATAAACAAAACTTATGAAGCCGCAGTTGTGGGGTTCTACATATAGCTTCTTCATAGAGCTTAAAACATAAGACAGAGCAAGGCTTGCGTCCGAAAAAAGCTCTTTCTTTATCGGCATCGATGCTAAATCAGAAATCGCCTGCAATAGCCTTTCGCGCTGCTTTAGCGACACAATATCTATCAGCATAGTTTCTATTATCGTATCGCCATTTTCAATCCATGAAGTAGCCGATATTAACACATCAACTTCCGCTCCATTTAGCTGTCGTACTCTGATCTCTATGGGTGGAACCGAAGGGCAACCATTTCGCATTTTGCGCGTTCTTTCGAGAATACAATCTATATATTCAGGAGGAATAAGCGTTTCTATTGAAGGTTTCCCAATGAATTCGGATGCGGATTGCCCTCCGAGCATTAGAACCGCGGTCTCATTCAAGTCCTGGATTATTCCATTGGCCTGAATTATTATGCCAGCTTGCTGGGTTTCGTAGATATGCCGCCAAAACGAAGCTTCTCTTTCAAGCGATTCCGATGCTCTAGATTCTTCTATACTCATTTTTTATGCCGCTACCTGTTTCGCCTCTTGGGCAATCATTTTCTCTAACACACATTAAATAACTTCGACAATGTTTACTATATCGGTATGAAATTCATAAAGCTTGATTCATTATAGCATATCCCAAAGGAATTAGAAATTTTCATAGGGTAAAAATGCATTTTTATGCTAATCCGCGCTCATAGAGCAGATAGATTGCCTGCGTGCCCAGCTCTCCCATGCCCTCGTTCACCATCTTGGCAAAGAGCTGTTCGGAAAGAGCCAACATTGGCAGTTCAATATGCATCGCATGAGCGGAATCCAAAGCTATGCGCAAATCCTTGAGGAAATGCTTGATATAGAAGCCTGGATCGAAATTTCTCTGGAGCATTCGTGGAGCGTTGTTCGAGAGCTGCCAGCTTTGAGCCGCGCCATTCGCAATCGACAAAAGCACATGTTTTGGATCGAGGCCTGCATTCTTTGCATAGATGAGAGCTTCCACGGTGCCAAGAAGGTTACCTGCCACGGCGATCTGGTTGGCCATCTTGGTATGCTGGCCAGCGCCAGGACCACCTTGAAGGATGACTGTCTTGCCCATTATCTCGAGGAGGGACTTTACCTTCTCGAATGTCTCTTCTTCCCCGCCGACCATGATGGTCAAAGTAGCATTCTTTGCGCCGATATCGCCACCCGAAACGGGTGCGTCTATTGCGCTCAGTCCGTGAGCTTTTGCCGATTCGTAGATACGAACGGCAAGATCTGGTCTCGATGTCGTCAAATCGACGAGAATAGTGCCTGGTCTTGCATTCTCTATAAGGCCATCCGGGCCGAAATAGATTTCTTCCACATCTTTCGGGTAGCCTACCATTGTCAAGATTACATCGCATTCCTCAGCAATCTGATTAGGAGAATCTCGCCATTCGGCTCCCGCATCCAGCACAAGACTTGCCTTGCTTTTTGTGCGTGTATAGACCAAGAGCCTTTCGCCAGAAGCGCGGATATGTCCAGCCATGGGAGAACCCATAACGCCTAACCCAATAAACCCAATTGTTCTCTTCGCCATTTCACAGTCTCCTTTGCAATCTAGATTTGCGGTTTCCGTGTGGAATTATTTAAAAACCGCGTAGTTCATCTTTTCAAATATACTACATTTCCCCCTCTTTTTGATTTCATTGATTTTTTATATAGTATGATGCATGAATATGCAGCAAAGACTTGAGCGGGCAAGTCTTGCCGCTTCGAGGATGCTTTCCTTAGAATCAGAGGTCAAGAATTCTGCGCTCGCTGGCATTGCGCAATCCTTACAAAAAAATCGCGACGAAATTTTCTATGCAAATCAATTGGACCTAGCCGCTGCGCGCCAAGACGGACTGGCAGCGCCTCTTTTTAAGCGCCTTGAGTTCGATGAAAAAAAATTGGCCGATGTGCTTGCAGGCATTCAGGATATCCTTGTTATGCCCGATCCAGTGGGAAGGATTCTAGAAGCGCGCCTTTTGGATGAAGGTCTAGTATTGAAAAGGGTCAGCTGCCCGATTGGGCTCATCGCGATGATCTTCGAGAGCCGCCCGGATGCTCTTGTGCAGATGGCCTCATTGGCGGTAAAGAGCGGAAACGCCATTGTGCTCAAAGGAGGAAGCGAAGCAAAAGAGAGCAATAAGGCTCTGGCTACAGTGATTGCCGAGGCTGGCGAAGAAATGGGGCTCCCTTTGGACTGGCTCACTCTCCTAGAAACACGCGAAGAAGTAAGCGAACTTCTGGCATTCGATAAATATGTCGATCTTGTCATTCCTCGCGGCTCCAAGGAATTCGTCGCAAAGATAAAGGCGGAAAGCCGCATACCGGTGCTTGGGCATTCGGATGGTGTGTGTCATGTCTATGTGCATGAAGATGCAGATCCGGTAATGGCTATCAAAATCGCTTTGGACTCGAAGACACAGTATCCAGCGGCCTGCAATGCAGCGGAAGTGCTTCTTGTGCATGCCGGCTTTGCCCATCGCAGCCTTATGCCGCTTTTACGAGCTCTTTCTAAAGCCGGAGTTATGCTCGATGTATGCGAAAGAGTAGCCCAGATGCTCGATAAAGACTTTCAGAAAGCCCATAGCCTGCATTATTCCGTCAAGAACGATACCGACTGGACTGTCGAATATCTCGGAATGCGAATGGCCGTCAAGATTGTCGATTCTCTCGATGAAGCAATTGCACACATAAACCATTATGGGAGCGGTCATACAGACTCGATAGTCTGTGCTTCTTCCGAAGCAGCGGAGCGCTTTCTCAAGGAGGTGGATTCCGCTTCGGTCTATCACAATGCAAGCACTCGATTTGCGGATGGCTATCGCTATGGCCTGGGCGCGGAAGTCGGTATCTCAACCGGTAAGATCCATGCCCGAGGTCCAATGGGACTCGAAGGGCTTTGCACATACAAATGGCTGCTCGAAGGCCAGGGGCATATCGTGAGTGACTATGCTTCGGGCGAACGCCGCTTTGTGCATAGAGATCTGCCCATCGATTGAGAGGAAAAAGCGCTATGCAAACCCACGAAACTATGGATGAAGCTTCTGCTCGTGCAGCGCTTGCGCGCGCAAACCGCATTGTAGTCAAAATCGGTACAGCGACAATTTCCAGACCTGAATCGAGCCCAGTCCGTCTCACTCGGCTCTACAGGCCCGATGGCAAGGCTTTTTTGCCCGATGCATCCGAAGAGACCGCGAACAGGCAAGCAGGATTCTCTTCGAAAGGAATTATAGATACCGCATATATCTATCATGTGGCAGAACAATTTGCGGAGCTTGTCCGAGCCGGTAAGCAGCTAATTCTTGTAACCTCGGGCGCAATCGGCATGGGTGCGCGTGAACTCGGCCTTTCGAGACGAGTCACCGAAGTGCGCATGCGCCAAGCTTGTGCAGCAATCGGTCAACCCATCCTTATGGAAGAATACAGGCGAGCGTTCGGTGTCTTTGGCCTAGTAGCCGCTCAGCTTCTTGTTACTCGAGACGAATGGGATGATCGCGCAAGCTACTTAAATCTCCGAAAGACCGTGGAGACTCTCCTGGAAACCCGAGCAATCCCTGTCTTCAACGAAAATGATTCGGTCTCCACAGCGGAGATTGGCAATGCCTTTGGCGACAACGATAGGCTTTCGGCCTATGTCGCGAGCAAGATCGATGCCGAATTGCTAATCATTCTTTCCGATGTAGATTCGCTCTATGATTCAGATCCGAAGGAGAATCCCAATGCCAAGGCCATCCCCTATGTACGAGAGCTATCGGAAGAGCATCTTTCGGCAGCCGGTGGTCGAGGTTCGGAATTCTCCACAGGGGGAATGAAGACAAAGCTCGCTGCCGTTGCCATCGCGCGAGATGCGGGATGCCGCGTGGTTATCGCCCATGGTCGCGAGCCCGATGTCATTAAGCGCGTTGCCCACGGGGAAGCGATTGGAACACTTTTCGATGCGACTCATGCGCTTAAAAATAGAATACGATGGCTCAAGAATTCGCAACCTCGCGGTAGGCTCACGATAGATGATGGTGCGCTGGCAGCCATAAGAGAACGCAATTCCCTTTTGCCAGCTGGTGTTGTTTCGGTGGAAGGCGATTTTGGCCGCGATTCTGTCGTATTGGTGAATGGAATTGTAAAGCTAATAAGCAATTTTTCTTCCGCGGAACTTAGGGCGATCATGCATAGAAGAAGTGAGCAAATAGACGTGATTCTAGGCGATAATGCGCCCCATGTAGTCGCAAGACCCGAAGAGATGGCTTTTTTGGATGAATGATTTTCTCATGCCTTGATTTTCTCAGAACAAAGAGGGCTAAGACTCGGCCTTTTCTCATTCGGTCCATTGTAGTAAAATAGCCTAAACTCATGGGTGCTGTATGTGCGGCGTCGCCGTGCAGCGGAAAAGGGAAGACGGTGAAAAACCGTTGCAGCCCCCGCTACTGTGAGCTTGTTTAGATGCAGTCCGGCGATATGGATATTGTGAAATGTCGCTGCAGTCAAGGCTAAGATCGCAATAATGATAAATGCATGATTTTGTTTGCCTTGGCTGATCCACTGGTCGTAAGGCTTTTGTTCGGCTTCTAGTCGACAGTCTTCCAATCGAGAAGATATCGATAAGAGAAAAATAAAAGCCACCAAGACTGGGAAGGAGGACTGCATTATATGCATTTCTAGCTTTTATCACATAGATATTTGCGAATTGCAGAATGCCTAGAATTGCATGACGAGCAAGCCAGGAAACCTGCCCTTGAGTATCTCCATCCTTGCTCTTCGGTGGGAGGAGGCGGATATGCGACGAATCGCCGGTATTTTCTTTTCCATGTTTCTTGTCTTATTTACATTGTTCGACCTGCAGCTACCAAGTTCACAACATGTAAGTGCCCAACCAATAAGCACCAAGCAAGTCACGTCCCCCAAAGTCGGCGCTCAGCGCGCAAGCTTCAGTATAGAGCAAAAAAAAGACTACAAGCTGCTAAAGGCTTACAATCTCTGGCCAGGAGCCTCTTCGACAAAAACCTATGTGCTCTATCCAAAGGGATCCAAGGCTCCGAGAGATGTCACCGCAGACCTTGCGATAGCTGTGCCCGTGCAGCGTGTCGTTCTTTATTCTACCACCTATATTCCAGCCATCGAGGCGATTGGAGAGCTCGATACTGTGGTGGGTGTCGACAACGCTGCTTATATATATAATCCCGCCTTACGCGCACAGATAGCGGCAGGCAAGACTATAGAAACCTCTAAGAACTGGATGCCCGATATAGAACGACTGATCATGCTAAAGCCAGATATCATCTTTAATTATGGAATAGGCAACGAATGGGATACCTTTCCAAAGATGCAAGAAGATGGACTGCCGGTTGCGCTGATCGGAGATTGGAACGAACAGGATCCAATAGCAAGAGCCCAATGGGCTTTGTTTATCGCGGCTTTCTTTGATAAGGAGAGCATAGCCCAAGAACGCCTGGATACTATAACAAAAGCCTACGAGAGCCTCAGATCCCTCGCTTTGAGCGCCTCGAAGCGGCCAAAGGTGCTAGTAAATGGACCTTTCCAGGGCATATGGAGCGTCTCAGGGGGGCAAAGCTATATGGCAAGGCTAATAAAGGATGCAGGAGGTGAGTACCTTTGGGCAGACAACAAAGATACGGGAGCCCTCAATCTTTCGGTAGAGGCAGTTTTCGAAAGAGCCCTAGGGGCAGATGTATGGCTCAATCCTGTCTCCGGAGCAAAGCGACTTTCCGATGTGCGGGCTATGGATCCTCGCTTCTCAGAACTGCCAGTCCTACAGAAAGGGCAGGTTTGGAACAATGATCTCAGGTGTTCTCCAGAAGGAGGCAACGATTACTTCGAGTCGGCGGTAATGAACCCTCATCTTGTTCTTTCTGACTTGATAGCAATTCTTCATCCAGAGCTTCTTCCGAACCATAAGTTCACTTATTACAATAAACTAAATGAATAGAGCCTGAGCGCTGCCGCATGAGTGCCCATAAGAACTATGAAAATATGATCCATAAGAAAATGACAGGGAATCAGCCAAAAGTCGACAAAGATGCACGACAAAGACTGCTCATCGCATGCCTTGCAGTGGCTGTTCTGCTCCTTGCTATTCTGGACATAGCATTAGGTTCGGTGCGAATTCCGCTCTTAGAAGTGCTGAAGTCGCTCACCGGTAAAGCATATCGAAAAGAATGGACTACCATAGTCCTTATATTTCGATTACCTAAGATGCTGACCGCAGCTATGGCGGGAGCTGGGCTCTCGGTTGCGGGGCTAATTCTTCAATCCATTTTTCGCAATCCTTTGGCGGCACCGGATTCTCTTGGCATTGGGGCTGGGGCGTCTATTGGAGTAGCAGTGTTGATGTTTGCGGGAGGATCTCTGGGAGCTCTTGGAGCAGGTGTAAAGGGAATAGGAATTCAGGGGAGCGCACTCTTGGGAAATCTGCTGCCCTTGGGATATACGCTCCTTGTTATCGCGGCGAGCGCTGGGGCAGCGGCTGTGCTCATCATTATTCTTCTAATATCGAGAAGATTCGAGCAAGCGGTGACGGTGCTCATAATGGGTCTGCTCGTGGGTTATCTAACATCTAGCCTAGTATCGCTGCTTGTATATTTTGGGTCTCCTCAGAAAGTGCAGCTCTATCTTTCTTGGACCTATGGCTCATTTGGAGGCGTACGTACAAATGAGCTGCCATACCTCGCAATTGCGATAGGTATCGGATTCATTATCGCCTTGCGCGAGCTAAAGGCACTCAATGCCTTTCTAGTAAGCGAGCGCTTTGCTTCTACAATAGGCATTCGGATTAGAGCTTCGAGAACAAGGCTCTTAGTGGCTGCTTCAATCCTAGCCGGAAGCATAACAGCTTTCTGTGGACCCATTGCATTTTTGGGAATCGCTGCTCCTCATGCGGCTCGCCTACTATCGCGCAAGGCAGATCATCGCATTCTTCTGCCAATCTCTGCGCTTGCAGGAGCTTGTTTCGCCCTCCTCGCCGACATAATATCATCCCTTCCTGCTTATGGCTCGCTATTGCCCATAAATCCAATCCTAGCCTTGATAGGTTCCCCGATCATCATCTCGATGTTTTTCCACAGGAATAAGGGCTCGATGGAGGCTACAGAATGAACCAGAGGCAACCATCACGCCATATTCCTGGTATTCCCGATTTTTCAGAACCCGAGTTCAAGAAAAATAAAGAATTCGAAAACCCTGATATGACAGGAGGAAAATCGAGAGAAAAATCTTGGACAGGGATAAATGATAGGAAAAGTCCTGGATCGCCTGCTATGGCTTTTTCTTCCCAAGAAATGCCTAAGACGATTCTAGAAGCCAATAACTTGTCTATTGGCTGGAAGAAAGGCAGAAAACTCAATGTCCTAGCACAAGATATCAACTTCAAGGCAAAAGAAGGGTATCTAATCGCTCTTGTAGGCCCGAATGGAGCAGGCAAATCTACGCTATTGAAAACAATAGCAGGGCTTCAGCCTTCCTGTGGCGGCTCTCTATTCTTGATGGGAAAGGAGATTTCGAAGGTTTCGGTCGAAGAGCGAGCACAGCTCCTTGCCTGTGTTTTCCCCGAGCGAATCGAAACTGGCTACCTCACCGTGTGGGAACTAGTAGCCTTTGGCCGATATCCCTATACGAATGCATGCCATCGCCTGACAGAAGAAGATAGAAAGCAGGTCATAGAAGCGCTTTCGATGGTTGGAATGGAGAATTTTGCGAGTCGCACGGTTTCTAGCCTCTCCGATGGAGAGCGACAGAAAGTGCAGATAGCCCGATCAGTGGCGCAGAGCACAGAGCTATTGATCTTCGACGAGCCGACCGCTTTTCTGGATGCTCCTTCTCGTATCGAAGTGTTCAGGCTTGCCGAACGCCTTGTACGGCAAGCAGGCAAGACTCTACTCCTCTGTACCCATGAAGTGGATCTTGCCCTTAAAACTGTGGATGAGCTCTGGGTCATCGACCGCGCGCATCGTTTTTCTGCTGGAGCTCCCTTTGTTATAGCTCGTTCAGGAGCGATAGGAAGAGCCTTTGACCTGCCGTCCGTTGCTTTCGATGTCTTTAGCGGCACGTTCAAGGCGCGATAGCTCGCCTTTGCAAACTTTTTTTGCAGACGATGAATCGCCTTGTCGGCGTATGTGATAACCATTTCGTCCATGCCCTTGCGACGTTTTTTCAATGCAACCGATATTCTCTTCCTTGCGACATTATAGTGAAAGTCAAAGATCTTCATCGGAGGAAGAAAATGAGAACATCGAGAAAGACAATTAAGTTTCTTATGGTAGGAGCCATGCTCATGGCCGTAACTGCGGGTGCTTTTGCTCAAGGCTTTGGCAGAATGCAAAATCCGCGAGTAAAAACTCCAGGTTATGGATATCAAAGCATGCCTCCTTTTGCCCCAATGGTCGATCCTTATGGAAATAGACTGGGCGATTCATCAAAGGGATCTGCAAATCCAAAGCAAAGCTTTTTTGGTGGCATGAGGTCGATGGGTGCGGGTGGCTATGGGGCATTTCACTATTTCCAGTATCAGAAGCTATCGGCCGAAGACAAAGCCAAGGTAGATAAGATCATCGAGGATAGTGCCTCCAAAATTCTTCCGCTCCGGAATGAACTCCAAGCTGAAAAGCTGAATTTGGACAATCTTCTTTGGAGCTCAAATCCAGACAAGGTCAATATAGATGAAAAAATAGCTAAGATTGCAGATATTCAAAAACAAATACAAGAGATTCGCGCAGACAGCATTCTAGAGATCAATAAGATATTTCAATCTGCAAACTAGTTAAGAAACCGGCTAGCTTTAAGGCTGACTGACCGGCTATCCAGCTCGGTCTGTACTAAGAAAATCTTGCAGCCAATTGGATATCTAGGATAAAGGCCGCGCGGCTATCGAGGCTGCGTGGCCTATTATGCAGAACGATATATAAGATATATAATATAAAAGGTAGCGGAGGATTCCAATGAAAACAAATAGGGCAAGGCTATTTGTCTTGCTCATTTTTATTGCGAGCTTTGCGTCTTTCGGCATTCTTCCTGTGGCTGCACAGGCAGGTTCGGGAAAAGGAATGGGAAACCAGGGTGTCATGGGCCCCATTGTTGTTCGCGAATGGTTTCGCAGCTTGAATCTAACAAATGAAGATCTCGACAAACTTGAAAAGATTCTAGAATCCAGAGAATTCGAGCTTATCAAAGCGCAGAACGAGATCAGAATACTTCAAGCGCAGATTGCAAATATTCTAATCGATCCAGATCCTGATCTAAAGGCGATAGAAGAAGCGATCTCGAAGAGCCTTCAGTATGAAAAGACTGTAAGAATGATACAGATCGAGCGGCAAGTTGCTATCCGAAAAGTATTTGGCGAAGATCGCTGGCAGACCATTCTGCTTCTTGTCCATGAAGCTCGGATGTCTGAAAAAACAGGGAAATTTGCGAATAGCTTTAGTACCAAAGGGCTTAGCGTAGAAGAAACAAACCGATACAGCCATCTTCTTGCTATACTCCGAAGAATTATGTAATGGAAGATATAAGAAAGCATTATACTTATGAAAAGCGACAATAGAATGGCATGGACTATGAGCCCAGCAAAAAAGGATAGAGCCCGAATTGGGCAAGATAAGGCTGAAGCTCCATCTCTTGCTCTTTCGTCCGACGAGGAAACTCTGGATATCGAGCTTGCAAAAAGAGCGGCAAATGGAGATAAGGGAGCATTCGAGCGCCTGATATGGCGTTGGTGGGATCGTATTCGGGGCTATTGTGCTAGCTTTGTTGCATTCGATGAAGAGCTTTCTGAGGAGGCAGTGCAAGAGTCTCTTATTCGTATCTATAAGGCCTTGCCTAAGTGGCGTAAAGAGAGTCCCTTAGGCGGCTATATCTATGGTATTTGCCGAACAAGCTGCGCGGATGTTTTGCGTGTCAATGCCCGCCACCATGCGCGAAATATCTCTGTGGAAGAATTTGAATCTCTTTTTATCGAGAGTCCACATGGGTCAGGAGAGGAGGATATGCTGAGAAAAGAAGCTAGCCAGATGCTCGAGCTTGTCATGAAAAAGTTAGAGCCCGAGGATCGTGCGATGCTCTATCTACATGAGGTAGAGGGAATGGGGCTCTCTGAGCTTGGAAGCATGTACAATCTTCCTCTTGGGACTGTCAAATCAAGACTCTTCCGTGCGCGAGCCAAATTGAGCGCGATGCTCGAGGAGATGGGATATGAGCTCAGCTGAAAAGAATAAAATCGATCTAAAAGCTGGTCTCAAAGATGCAGCTATGGGGAAATCGCCTACATTTCCTGATTTTGCGCAGGTATACAAAAAAGCGGAAGAGCTGCCGCGCAAAAAGCATAAAATCTTGATTTCAATGACTCTTACGATAACTGCCCTTATTGCCAGCTTCTTTATAGGTAGCTTTTGGATAAGCCATTCTTCTTCTGATGTAGCACTGATTGACTCTTGGTCTACGACACCCACTCCTGTCGCTATTGCCATAAGCGGCTCGGAGAGAGAGGATGATCAGATTGTTGTTACTTCTTCTAAGAATGCTGCTCTGGGTCTCTATATTCAAGGTCTTTGGGAGAGTACATCGACTGGCGGGCTATGACTCTTCATTACTGCTACGAACCTTGTATAAGAAGTTGAAGCAAAATGTAGGGAGGAGGGCAATAAAGAGTCGAAATGTCGCGAATATGCTGAATCGCCTTGTCGTATACCTAGGCTGGCACAATTATGAAAAACATTACAGGATTGCTAAGCATATCATTATGACGCATGCTGAAGTAGCTGGTATTGAAAGAAATGCGATTTGCAAGGCTAGAGAATCACAGTTCAAAGAGCGTGCATTCCTAAGCAGAATAGGATTGTCGATTCTTGAAAGAAGGCTATGGCTTAGGAGTTTCTCAACTCCTCTTAAGAGAAAAGCTGAGTATGTGCCTTTCTATGCTTATGCATGAAAAACACTCCTAGCAGATGCTAAAGCAATATACACAAGGTTCGTAGCAGTATTCATCCTGTCTATAATTAAAAACGACCGATTTACTTTTACTCAAATAATCTAAAATACCACTTTACATTTTGAGGCATCATTGTCATACTTGTCCTATGCATATATACGACCGCCTTTATAAAGATTCATTTTCTCGTAAATTATCCCATCCTTTTGTACACATCATGTTCGGTGCACGCCAAACAGGAAAGTCGACCCTCATCCGCAGTGTCATCCCCACGCAAAGCATCATATTTGACCTCTCTGATCCCTCGCAGCGCCTCCAGTTCGTGGTGAATCCTGGCCGACTCATCGACATCTATCGGGCACTCCCCGCCTCAGAAAGCCCTCGCTATATCTTTCTTGATGAAGTGCAGAACGTGCCTGAGCTTTTCGATGCGGTTCAGTTTCTTTACGATGAAGAAAAGCGCAATTTACCTGATGAGCGCCGTACACGCTTTATCCTCTGTGGTAGCTCGGCACGGCGATTGCGGCGAACCGGAACAAATCTGCTGCCAGGAAGAAGCATACTCCATCATCTTTATCCTCTCACCAGTATCGAATACGAGCCATTTATCCCGCCAGGTTTTCCAGTAGAAACGCTCTATGGATCTCGAAGCCTTGTGCCCATTTTCAAAGATGAACCACGGCTCGTATCCCCTTTTCCTAAAAGAACGCTTGAGGATCGAATCATCTTTGGAGACCTCCCAGCCATGGCCATATCCTATCCTAAGCGCGGTGCGAACGCTGATCCGCGGCGCGAGCTTTTGCGGTCCTATGTTTCAGCTTATATCGAAGAAGAACTACATCGCGAAACACAGATTCGCGAGTGGGGGCCATTCTTGCGCTTCTTGTCGCTCGCGGCAGCTGAGTCAGGAGGCATCGTCAACTTTGCAAGTATTGCAAAGGAATCCGGTCTCTCAGCCCCTACCGTCAAAGCGCACTATCAACTCCTTGAGGATATGTTTCTTGGCTTCATGGTACCTGCATTTTCAGGGAGCTCCCGCAAGACCGCGCTGTCCACCCCTCGATTTTTCTTTATCGATTTAGGCCTTCGCAACACAGCGGCAGGTCTCTCGCTCACACCAGATACGCTTTTGGCCAACCCTGGCCCTCTCTTTGAGCAATGGGTCGGCATTGAGCTCTATAAGCGCCTCTCGTATCGCGGTGATGCGCAGCTTTCGTATTTTCGCACTGCTGGCGGAGCGGAAGTAGATTTTATCATTGAGCAGTCGGGTATCCTCTATCCCATTGAAGTAAAATGGACAGAAAATCCCACCGCCAAAGACGCGCGCCACCTCGAAACCTTCCTCCAGGACCATCGCGATCGCACTCCCCATGGCTACATTGTGTGCCGCGCTGCCTATCCCCTCGCAGTGAGCAATACAGTCACAGCAATTCCCTGGTGGCTACTCTGACCGAGCTCTCGCTGTTCTCGACAGCTTTTTGGCCCAAAGTCAGATCTCAAGACTGAGCCAATCGTCATCCTTGCATTTCTGGTACTATCCTCCTATAATTGCAATGATGATACCACGGTACATTCTTCCCTTGCCTGCCATGGCTGAGGAGATTGCGCAGCATGCCCTGAAATCCGCATAAGTCCGCAATCTCTTCGAGATATTTCTCACGATATTGCAAAAAATATCTGGATTTTTTTCACGCTTTCGTATAAAGAATCCACATGATCCCTTTGACCTATAGCGAATGGCTCTATCAAGAGGAAGCATCGCAGAGGCCGCCTTTATCACCCCATATCGAGGAAGTCACACCGCCCGATGAGCTCGAAGCGCATCGAACACGCCTCCGTGAGTTTATGCGGTATGGTGCACTCCCAGGGCTCACTGCGCTTTCAGATGACCTTGAAAAGAGAGAATATCTCTTCGGAATCTATCAAGCCTATATTGCGAAAGACATCAAGGCTTTTCTTAAGGAAGAATCGGTACTCTCGTTTAATAAAGCGATCACTTGGCTTGCGCTTAACAATGGTACACAGCTTAAAAAAAGTACACTTTGCAGCGTCGCAGGCATCTCGAGCCGACAGATCGAGCGCTATCTCAACGTCCTTGCGGGTACTTTTGTGCTCGCGCTCTTGCCACCGCTCTCTACCAATAAAGGAAAAGAGCTCACCAAAACACCAAAATTCTATCTCTACGACCAAGGAATTATCAACAGCATCATCCAGGACTTTAGGGATATCGACCGAAGGCCCGATGCAGGGATCCTCAGGGAGCAGTTTGTCTTTTGGGAACTCAAGAAGCATCTCGACATTCGCTATTCGCTCTATTACTGGCGCACTGCCGATGGCAAGGAAGTCGACCTTGTGCTCAAGAAGGATCAGCAGCTGTTGCCTATTGAGGTCAAATCCTCCTGGCAGCCTCCTCTCCTTCCTTCTGGCTTACGCCATTTCTTGAGCTTCTATCCAGAGACCGAGCACGCGGTGGTACTCTATGATGGCCCAGAATATACAAGCCGCTATGACCATTGCACAACTTATTTTGTGCCGATCCACAAAGCCTTTGCAGCCCTCAGCCTTTTATGATGACAACGCGATTGATGGAATTGTTAGACAGGATAGCAGTCAAAGGTAGGCTTTATCCTCCATGGAAGCAACTCCATATAATTTTTTCTGTTCTCAAGATAAATCATCTCGTCAATCCTGTCTTCATCCTGTTATCGTGACCCAAATTCAATACAAAAACCCAAACATCCAGAGCGGAATCTTTCGATCGTTCCCGTACTCTAGATTGTCCGCCGCGATATATGCATCAGGAACGGTTTTGATTTGCGCCCGTGTCTTGTTTTTTCCGCCGACCTCGATGGTATACTGCCCATCGACAAGAAAATCACCCGATTCTGAGTATTCGAGCTCATGTCCATAGGAGAGCTGATTCGCGAGGAAAGTTTCTCGAATTGTTCCTATATCTGGTTTTGTACCTTTCAAGAGATACATCAAGTTGGTATTTTCAAGATAGAGTTTATCGGGCTTTTGCAGCGCACTGATGCCATGGGCGTCGCGATACAGGCAGAGGATAAGCTTTGCTTCATGAAGATAGTGCAGATACGCAAGAAGCGTGTGTCGATTGATGCCGATCCGTTCGCTCAATTTTGAGATATTGGGAATAAAAGGTGCAGATTCTGAGATGATGTGCAAAAGCTGCTTGAGTTTTGGGACATACGCAATCTCGATGCCTCTCAATTGGGGTAATTCCAATTCTAAAATCATCTGTACTGTCTCTTCAAGGCGCTGCGGATACACATCGAGTCCTTCAAGAAAGTAAGGGTAATATCCAGTCTGCAGATACTCGGAGAAATATTGGAAAGGATGCACTTGCCCGACAATCTCAGGAGCCAAAGTTTCATGGTTTTGCAGGAGTTCTGGCAAAGATATAACGGGGAAATTCTTCTCTGTCTGGAGATTCAGGAACTCTCTAAATGATAATCCCTGCATCGTATACACCACCGCGCGTCGACTCAAATCAGCGCGCGCATTGAGAATTTCCAGCAAGGAAGAACCAGTGAATACCATATGCAGATCAGGATAGTCGTCATAGATATTCTTGATTGTCTGCGACCACTGCGGATATGTATGCACTTCATCGAGAAAAAGGTGAGTTCCACCTCGCTTTACAAAATTATCAGCGAGTTCAATGAGGCTATGATTCGCGAACCATAGATTATCCAAGCTCGCATAGAGCGCAGCATTGAGGTTGTTGCTAAAAGCCTTTGCGATATGTTGCAGCAATAGTGTCGTTTTCCCCACTCCGCGAGCGCCGCGTATGCCGACAAGGCGAGCATCCCAGGCAATCGTGTCGGCGATCGAGCGAATAAATTTTTGGTCTGTCGCAGCGATTCTTCGCCTATACTGTTCTATAATTCGTTCCATGATCAAAGTATAGCATAAATTCAAGAAGATTGAATAGTGCAATAACCATTTTTGCTCTATTTTTGGTTACTTGGATAAACAAAATTCCATA
>MWDY01000259.1 GCA_002070755.1 Spirochaetes bacterium ADurb.Bin110
ATGGGATGAGTTTGAGGTATGAGGGTGAGGGGAAATATCCAGAGTTAAGGGTTAGTGGATCGGCGGGAGAGCAAGAAGCAAATCTTGATGTAGATTATTTACAATATGCAGGACAATCGCTAAAGGGTTCAATGACCATCCAATATTCTTCGATAGCTAATCTATTAAAAGATACGAAAGTAAATTATTCATTCCAAAGCATTGAAACTAATAGGCCAATTATAGAAGGAGGAATTGTAGCTCTAGACAAAAAACTTGAAGTTTCAATTATCACATCATCAATTCCATTAGAAGAAATATTGCCATCTACTCTCAATATTTCTGGAGATATAGAGTTAAAGGGAAGTGCAACCATTTTAATATCAGGCAAAAAGCTCAATCTTTCTGATATATCTTATCTGGGTCTGCAATTCAACACTAGAAAAGCAGAAATGAAAGGGACATCTTTTTCAGCTTCGGCTGTAATAGGCCTTAAGGGTCCCGCTTTATCCTTGGAATCTGGAGTTTTCTCTTATCAGAACTATAGATTTGAAAACATCAATGCTGAATACAATATAAATACAAAACAAGTCACTTATGATCTGAATTCTAAGATAGTAATTGGTAAACAATTGCTAAGCACCAGCTTAAAGGGCATAGGCGAAAACATAGATAACTCTATCTTTAAGCCGGATATGGCCCAAAATTTTCATATTATTGGAGATATATTTGAGGCAAAATTCGGATCTAGAGCTATAGATCCTCTCAATTACTCAATTTCTTGTTTAGATCACAACATACAGATCCATCTAAGCCAAACAAACGGGGATAGTATCGATGCATCGATAACTAATATGACAGACTTTGATCTCCTCCTAAATGGTTTATTCAAAGTTAAAGGAAGGGCCAACGGCAAAATCCAAGCCAAAGAACTATCTGCTGACATTGCTTTGGAGAAAATTGATTTAAAATCGCTAGGAGCTTTAATATCAAAAGATATTTTAAGAGATATCTCGGGAGACGCCTCGGCTACATTGCATCTCTCTGGAGATATATCAGACCCTAGAATTGAAGGCAGAATCTTATTCAGCGATCTTATTATCGATCCAAATCTATATGTTCTAGAAAAAATGGGACCTTTCGAGGCAGAAATTACTATAAGTGATGGCGTAGTGGAATTAAGTCCAACAATTGTGAATATTGGAACTGGTGATATTTCCCTTGCTGCAACAGCGAACCTTGCTAGATGGCAACTCAGCGATATCAAAGTCTTTTTTTCCACTCTTGAAAAAGCTTCTATACGCTTAAAAGGCACTATTGGCGGGTTGACTACTGATGGTATTTGGATTAAAGGCGATATAAAAGCAGCAATATCTTCAGATTTTATCGAAATTGGCGGGAATATACTTCTTGATAATGGGGCTCTTGAAGTTGATCCTAATGGTTTTGTTTTCACAGAAAACACCCAATCTCCAGTTTCACCTCTTTATCTCAACCTAACTGTTACATTTGGGAAAAATGTCCAAATGTATATACCTGGCAAGGATATATCACTTATAAAAGGTACCCTATCTCCGACTTCTATTCTTACGGTGCAGTACGATCAGGCGAAAGGAGATCTTGCTGTAAATGGTAACATCGAGCTTCGTTCGGGGTACGTATATTATCTCCTCAGAGATTTCTTTATAAAAGAATGCACAATAGAACTTTCAGAAAACCAATCCAAATTCAATCCGGTTATGACTGTAATTGCTGAGTTGATGGAGCCCAGCAAGGATGGAATGATCAAAATAACGCTTTCAGCTGATAAATCTCCTATTGATAACTTCAATCCAGTATTGTCTTCGGTGCCTCCAAAAAGCCAAATCGAGCTTCTTGCGCTTCTTGGCGGTGGATTAGCATTGTCAGAATTAGCAGAAAATACTCCTCTTACATTGAGAGAAGCAGTAATCGCAAGCTCTGAGTTTTTTACACATAATTTGATTTTTAGATCATTCGAACAACGCATTCAAAAGGCTTTGGGCCTTGATGCTCTTTACCTGCAATCATCTTTTATTCAGCGTTGGCTTCTAGATATTACAGACCAGACTCATAAGGATCAGAATAGTCTATCGAGGTATCTAATTGGTACGGAGCTTTTTGGAGGAAAATATATAACCGATTCGGCTTTTGCGCATTTTTCTCTTAGGATAGAGCAGAACCCGCTTGAGAAAACTGGATTTTTGCAATTAAATCCAGAAGTTGGGCTTGAACTGCAATCTCCATTTGGTCTTTTGCAATGGAGTATGTCGTTTGGTAAAGAAGGAATGCCCCTAAATAATCAAGACCTTAGTTTGAGTTGGCGTATCAAATTTTAAATAAATACTGGAGCGGCAATGAAATATTCGCACAGGCTTTTCATCTCAATTGTAATGATTTTTTGTGCTTTTCAAGTAATTTACTCTCAGACATCGGCACAGGAGCTTGCTCAGCAAGATAATTCTCAGGATTGGTTTTGGAACAAAAAAATAGCTGGATTTAGATGGGATGGATTACATTATGCAAACCGAAATGACCTCGATTCCATGCTGCGTGACTACGTAGGAACATCTTTTACAGAGAGTATTTGGATAGAAATCCAAGCAAAGCTTTATGCACTCGATTGGTTTGAGAGCATTGAGTCGATAGCGTTACCAGCTGGAGATGAAGAGAACAGAATAATAATCAAATTTATAGTAATTGAAAAACCTTCTATCAGCTCGATAAAAGTCATTGGAAATAGCTCTATCAGAACCTCGGAATTGCTAGATGTCGCTTCTTCGAAAACTGGAGCAATTTTTAATGAAGAGAAAGCAAAAGCTGACGCGCTCGCGATCCAAAAACTCTACCTGCAGAAAGGTTTTCCAGATGCAAAAGTGGAATATGAAAAGAATTTGGCTCCAGGAGACTCCAACCTAATAATACTGACTTTCAAGGTAACCGAAGGAACAGCTGTTGTTGTAAGAAAGATTGAGTTCTCTGGCAATTCGGCATTTTCTTCTAAGACTCTCAAAGGCCAGGTAACGCTTAAGGAAGCCGGGCTTTTTCAGAAAGCCGCATACGAAGAATCAAAACTGGCTGAAAGCCGGACAGCCTTAGAGGATTATTATGCATCCAAGGGATATATAGATGCAAAAATCATAGATGTAATCAAGAATTATTCCAAAGATGAAAAGGACAAGAAGAATTATATCGATATCACTTTTGTTATTGCTGAGGGCAAACAATGGAGGTTCGGTGATATTGTTTTTGAAGGCAACACCATATTTTCTACATCTCGTCTAGCTTCTCTGATATCTCTAAAACAGAACGAACCCATAAATCTAAAACGTCTTCTTACTGACAAACAAAAAATAGATGATCTATATTATGAATCCGGATATATTTTCAATACTATAACAATGACTGAAGTTCGCGATGAACAGGCAGGAAAAATCTCATTCAAGATCTCGATAATCGAAAGGGATAGGGCTCATATTGAGAGTATCACCTTTAAGGGCAATACAAAGACAAAGGATTATGTCATTGCAAGAGAAATACCGCTCGAAGCAGGAGAAGTATTTTCGAAGACCAAAATCATCGATGGATTACGAAATCTATATAGCCTTCAATACTTCTCATCTATCGAGCCAGAGATACATCAAGGAAGCGTCCTAGACCTTATGGACCTAGTCATAAATGTAGAGGAAATGAGTACGGCTCAAATCCAATTCGGTCTTACCCTCTCAGGGCTTGGTCAGTCATCTGCTTTCCCTATTTCTGGCTTCGTAAAATTTAGCGATTTGAATCTTGGAGGCACTGGAAAAAACCTTCAGGTCAATATGACACTCTCTCCAGATGAACAGAGCCTAGAGACTTCATTCGGTCAGAGCTGGCTTTTCAATAAGCGTATATCTCAGAGTCTTAGTTTTAGCATAGAGCATTCAGTCCTTCAGACTGCTCAGGATTCCATCGCTCCTATTTTCTCTGAAGAGGACATTCCAGATCCTTTTATTGCGCTTGGAAGTGGATCTAATGAGTGGGATGGCCTCCTTTCGTCGGTTCCAGACTCATACTTGATGGATTACGATGATTATTCTTTTGGCCTTGGGTATTCTATGGGGTATGTTCACAAAATACCACAGGGAGATATTGGAATTGCGGCAGGAGTATCTTCAGGCCTTGACATGTCTTCCTATGACAGTACCAAATATCGCCCTTACGAAAAAGAAATGCGCGACTATAATGGCCAATGGGTATTGAAGAATTCCATTTTTGGTCGTGTATATCTGAATAAGTTGGACTACTGGTATAACCCTGGGAATGGGTACTTTCTAAGTGAGCGTCTTGCTTACACGGGATTATTACCAATAGAACGTCAATTCTATATCAGATCTGATACACGTGCTGAATTATATGCCACACTTTTTTCCATTCCTTTCTCAAGTACTTGGGTATTCTCACCAGTTCTCGGTGTTCACAGTGGGGTTCAGGCACTTTTGCCTCAACCATGGAATTCGCTAAAAGTTACAAAAGACTGGGTATATATTGATGGCACATTCAATGTGAGAGGTTGGAAATCTTTATACAACGGGCACGGAATCCTTGTATGGGAAAACTGGCTAGAGCTTCATCTTCCTCTTGTCCCTCAGATCCTCAGTTTCGATGGGTTTTTCGACGCTGGAGCAATGATGACTGAGAATGGCTGGCTTGATATGACCCTTGATTCGCCGGTTTCTACAAAAAGCAATACTCTAGGATGGAATAATTTTGCCTTTTCTGTTGGTTTTGGAGCTCGATTTATGATTCCTCAGTTTCCTTTTAGATTTTATCTTGCGAAGCGTTTCGTATATGATGGTTCTAAAGTTGAGTGGAAGACCAAAGAAGGTTCTTTCGATTTTGTCTTGAGCATTACACAGCCGCTCTATTGATTCATATAGAATTCATATTCATATATAGGCCTATGCAATACAATAAGGCTGCTTCTTGTACTATGAGAAGCAGCCCTCTATAATGTCTTCATGTCTAAATCGGACTCGATGCTCGATCAATATCGCAGAATAAAAGCTAAGCATCGCGACGAAATTCTCTTTTTTAGATTGGGCGATTTTTACGAAATGTTCAATGAAGACGCTCAAGAAGCGAGTGCTATTCTCGATCTTACTTTAACCAAGCGACAAGGTCTTCCTATGTGCGGAATTCCTTATCATGCCGCCAAAGCCTATATTGCTCGACTTCTTAAGGCCGGGAAAAAAGTAGCAATTTGCGAACAAAAGGCACTTTCTAATAATAAGCGCGGTCTTATGGATCGCGAAGTTGTAGAAGTTATTACACCGGGTACTGCATTAGAAGATGATTATCTAGAACAGGGCACAAATAATTATCTAGCAGACATCTGCATAATTGATCAAAGGCTTTGTATTGCTTATCTAGATGTATCCACAGGTGAATTTAGAGCTTTTTCTTTGGTTTTCAATAGAGAAATAGTAGCAGAGACAATTAGAGCCGAATTATATCGCTTGGCACCTCGTGAGATCATAGTTCAGCAATCTATTCTTGATCAACCCAAGCTTCTTCAGGTTATACGCGAGTGTGATTCAATCATAGAAGCCCAGCCGGATTGGGTCTATGATATTTCGCACTCGCTTGACATACTTAAGAAAAAATTCGGTATTGTATCTCTAAAGGGTTTCGGCTTCGAGGATAATGCTCCTGAAATTGCAGCTGCAGGTAATTTACTTGAATATGTACAAGAAATGATACATAAGAATTGTCCTCATATTCGAGCTTTGCTTCCTTATGAAGAAAAAGAATTTGTGCTCTTGGATGAAGCTACAAAAAGAAACTTGGAACTTGTAAAGAATCTCAGTGATTCTAGTAAGAGAGATACTGTTATCGAGGTCATAGATAAAACCAAAACCGCTGGTGGAGCTCGTCTTCTGCGCCAATGGCTCTTTCAACCTCTTAGAATTCGCGAGAAGATCGAAGAGCGCTTAGAAGCAATTTCATTTTTATACCATAATCAAATACTACTGAGAGATATACGAAAGTTACTCTATGGAATTCTTGATATAGAGAGATTGATATCCCGCCTTGCTGTCGATAAGGCTCATGCTAGAGATCTAAGAGCTATTCATGATTCAATCAATATAGGAATCAACCTTTTTGCTCTGATAGCATCTGCTCAAGCTCCTTTAGAGATCACTTCAAGGATGAGCAAGGAGCAACTTGAAGCTTGTAAGCATGTTATCGATATCATAGAAAAAACTATCTTGGATGATCCATCTATTCTGTTGACCGAAGGCAATCTTATAAGGAATGGCTATGACAAAGAGCTTGATGATCTGAGGAATCTGCATAAAAACACTCAGAAGGTCCTTGAAGACTACCTTAAAGATGAGAAAAAGCAAACCGGGATTCAAAATCTACGGATAAGATATAACAGAATAATTGGTTATTACATTGAGGTGACAAAAGGAAATCTTGCGAATGTTCCTTCTCATTTCATTCGCAGACAATCGCTGGTTGGGGCAGAGCGTTATACTACTGATCGATTAGCAGAACTTGAGAGCAAGATCAATGGAGCGCAGGAGCGCATTGTTGAGATTGAGAAGAATATTTTTATCGAGATAAGAGATAGCTTAAAACAATTTATCCCAGCGTTGCTAGAATGCGCCTCAGAAATATCAAGGATAGACTGCTTGGCATCACTGGCGCAGACTGCAACGGAGCAAGGTTACACAAGACCTCAAATTGAAGAAGATGAAGATATAGAGATAATAAATGGCCGACATCCGGTAGTAGAAATCTGTTTGCCTTATGGAGATTTTGTACCAAATTCAATCACGCTTTCTCGAAATAGCCACTGGTTTATATTGATAACAGGTCCTAATATGGCTGGCAAATCTACTGTGCTTCGGCAAACAGCACTCATTGTGCTTCTTGCTCATATAGGCAGTTTTGTGCCAGCTGAATCAGCAAAGATAGGGCTCGTAGACAAGATTTATTGCCGCGTCGGCGCCCAGGACAATCTAGCTAGAGGGGAGAGCACTTTTCTGGTTGAAATGCATGAGACCGCTTTTATCCTCAACACTGCGACTGAGAAAAGCCTTGTGATTATGGATGAAGTGGGCAGGGGGACTGGGACTCTGGATGGAGTTTCGATAGCTTGGGCGGTAAGTGAGTATCTTATAAATAGAATCAGATGCCGAACACTTTTTGCAACTCATTATCATGAGCTTACAACTATGACAATGCCAGGGATGCGCAACATGCGAATGGTCGCAATCGAGCAGGATGGTAATATATCTTTTCCAAAAAGGCTTGAGGATGGTGCTTCAAGCGGTTCTTATGGCATACACGTCGCTAATCTTGCTGGATTGCCAAAAGAGGTTATCATAAGAGCTTCTGAAGTTGAATCGCATTTTAATTATATGGAGCAAGCATTAAAAGAAGAAAAAGCCGAAGAAACCGCGCTTCCTTCTTATGAATTATTTAGCACCGAGGATATTGTCATAGAGACATTGAAAAATATAGATCCAAACAATATTACGCCAATTAAAGCTCTTCAAATTCTATCCAATCTCATTGAGAGATTGAAGCAATGATATGAATAATGAGCGATTATTTGATGATGAATTTGATATTCAGGAAAGCTAAAGACCAGACTCTCGATTTTATATTTCCCCAACACTGCGTTCTATGTGGATCAATCGTGAAAACAGTGCCCTGGTTCCCTGCACCCCTCTGTTCTTCTTGTGAACAAGCCTTAGAGTCTATCAAGGGTCCACGCTGCAAGCACTGTGGAAGAGAGCTTATCAGCGAGCAGGAATTTTGTATGGACTGTCACAATTTACAGACTTCGTTGAGAGGCATAATCCCAATATTCAATTTTCGTGGCAATGCGGCTAATCTAATCTATGCATTTAAAACGGGTCAGCGTATTTCTTTGGCTCGCTATTTCGCTTATCGTATTTCTTTGCTTGATGAATTGGCGGGAAATACCGTTAGTTCTGCATGTCTTGTCCCCGTGCCTCCAAGGCTTGAAAAATTGAAATCTGGCAAATTTGACCAAGTAGGTGTTATAGCAGAATCACTTATGGAGTTTGGCTTTCATTATGAAAAGATGCTGTCAAGATTACCAGGAAGCAGTCAACAAAAATTGCTAGATCGTGCTGGCCGCCTTAAGAATGCTTCGCTATCTTATACACTCTTATCTGATAAAAAAATAATGGAAAGAATAATCTTGCTCGATGATGTTTGTACCACAGGAGCAACTCTTGAAGCCTGCACAAGACTATTGATGCAAAATGGGAATGAAGTTGCCGGTGCAGTAGTCCTTGCTGCTGATTAGACTTAATATGCAAGAGCGAATCTTGACGAAAGATGTAAGAATATCTATAATAACATCATAATAAAGTCTGAGAGATTCTTTTTTGCGGCATGCGGGAAGAGTCGTGCAAACGGCTCTTTTTTTATTCCCTCTATATAGTGGGAAATAGAGCGGCTACTATTGAACATTTAGCAAATGTTTTGGAGCTAGCCGACCTGCCTAGCAGGAAATCCGCCAAAAGCGGTTTCTCTGCGGATATGCGCTTCCGTTTGAGCTTAACAATCGTTGACATAGAAGATAGAAGCACATCGCCAAAAGAAGGCAGAATAAATAGGCCAGTTTGGCTTAAGTCCGAATGACTTTAAAGTCGAGCTTTATGCCAAAGAAAAGGGGTGGATGGAAAGGAATGACATATAAGGACCTTCAAGAAGAGATCGATGCAGCACTAAAAGCAGGAGGACTCGATCTATTGGAATTCTCATTAGTTCGACACAAGGGTGGTGGCCTTCATGTCAAAGCGGTAATCTATAGAACCGAGGGAACAGGCACTGATGAATGCGCTAAAGCATATCGCCTTATCCTGCCACGTATTCAGATGGCGTTGGGAGTGCAAGATCCATACATCGAGGTCTATAGTCCAGGCATAGACAGGGCTATTCGAACAGAGAGAGAATGGATAGCCTTTAAAAATTGTTATATAAAATTCATGACTTCCGAAAGTCATGACTGGAAGAAAGGCCGCATCATCCATTTTGATAACAAAAAAGTCCAAATAGAAATGGACGATACGATATTGAATATTCCTATAGCTTCGATTATAAAAGCGAAGCTTGATTCATTTCGCGAGGGAGAAAAAGTACATGGCATCTGAAATGGCAGAAGCAATTCATCAGTTGATCTCTGAAAAGGGGATTCCTGAGGATCTTATAGTTAAAACTCTCGAAGAGGCGATTCTTGCAGCTTACAAGAAAAAATTCGGAACCATCGATAATGCTATAGTTCGATTGAAGGAAAACTATGAAGGAATCGAAATCTATGCAAAAAAAACTATCGTATCGGATGAAGATTTTGAAGACGAAGTCTTGGAGATTCCACTTGAGGAAGCTAAGAAGCTTGCAGACGAAGCTGAGACCGGAGATATTCTCGAGATTCCTATTGATCCATCCGAGTTCGACTTTCAATCGGTTATGCTTGCAAAGCAGACAGCTCGACAGAGCCTAAGAGATATATCTCGCGATACACTATATGCAGAGTTTAAATCGAAAGTAGGAGAAATAGTTATTGGGTATTTCCAGCGAGAGCGAAATGGGACGATATTCGTTGATCTAGGCAAGATTGAAGGTATTTTCCCGCGCAAGTATCAGTCTCCGAGAGAGACATATCATGTGGGAGATCGAATAAAGGCCCTGATTGTTGAAGTGGAAAAGACCAAGACTGGATTCCAGGTTGTGCTTTCGAGGACCCATGCAGAATTTGTGCGCAAATTGCTTGAACTAGAGATACCTGAGATCTACGACAAGACCATTGAAATATTCAAAATTGTTCGTGAGCCCGGCTATAGGACAAAAGTAGCTGTATATGCAAAGCGAAGCGATGTCGATCCGGTAGGCGCTTGTGTAGGTCCAAAGGGCATGCGAAGCCAACTTATCAGCCAAGAACTTGAAGGTGAAAAGATCGACTTCATTCGATATGATATCAACCCAAAAGAGTTTATCAAGAATGCTCTTGCGCCTGCACAGGTAAAAGAAGTATATATACTGGACGAAGCCAGACATATGGCGCTAGCAGTAGTCGATGAACATGAGCTTTCCATCGCAATTGGAAAGTCAGGTCAGAATGTCAAGCTAGCAAATCGGCTTTGCGACTGGAATATTGATGTTATGACAGAGGAACAGTATTTGCAGGACTCTAGAAATGTTGAATTGAAAAAGGCCGCAGATCGTCTTTTTTCTGTAGAAAATGAAGAAGGAGAAGAATTCTTGATTAGAGATTTGCCTAATCTAGAGCCAGCTTGGATAAATGCTCTTGAATCAGCAGGAATTCGTTTAATTGAACAGTTCTTAGAATTGGATGAGGAAGAGATTGCACAGAGCACAACTCTCAGCGCTAGAGATATTAGAGCAATTCGTGACATAATCGAAGAAAATGTAGAAATCATACAGGAAGAGGTAGAAGAAGAAGGACTCGTGTCTTATAGTTGTCCGGAATGTGGATCCCCAATAACTATAGACATGGATCATTGCCCATCCTGTGGAGTAGCCCTGAGTTTTGAAGCAGAAGAAGAGCAGGATGAATAAAGGAAAGATATGACAGAGAGCAACGATAAAGACCTCAAGAAAGTGCATCTAATAAAACAGCCTAGACAAGAGTCTCCCGAGCAGCCTCAGGAGTTACCAACTCAGAATCCTCTCGATCAGGGTGCAGAAAAGAAGAAAGTTGTCGTAGTAGTAAAGAAAAAAATAATTGCCACAAAGAAAGTTCAGGCAAAAGCAATAATCCCAGAAGCTCATGAAGATCAAAAAATGAAAGAAAAACAATCTACATTGTCAGCACAGCCACTTTCTGAAGCAGGAAAGACCACAGCGCAAGTAGGAACAGAGGATAAAGCTGCTTCTCCTTCCTCGGTAGCGCCATCGACAACAACACTTTCATCATCAAGAGCTGCATCAGCAGCTCCATCTCAGAAGTCGTTCGAACACAAGCAGGAAATAAGACAAGATGAGACAATTATAAGCTCTCAGCGACGCTACTCTTCTGATGGAAGAGCTGGAAATCTGGCTCAAGGAAGGCCCAATTCTACATATCGGAATGGTCATGAGAGAGGAGAATCCCGTCCAGCGAGTGGATCTTACCAAGGTCGAGCACATGGTCAGCCATCTGGAAGGAACTATCCATCGACATCTGGCCGATCTGGACAATTCGGATCTCAACAGTTTCCTCGTGGAAGTCGTCCTTCTGGTGGTTTCCAAAATCTAAGTGGAACAGGTTCTAGTGGCAGGACAGCTTATCCTTATGCTAAAACAGGTCAGCCTGGGGGTGTGCAAAGACCTGGTGGATATACTGGGGCAAGACAGAGCCCCGCGGGCGGCAGATATGGGTTACGTCAAACACCAGCACCCATTCCTTCCACCGGGAACGAAAGACCTGCTTCGCGCAGAGCACCAGTGAAAAAGAAGGGAATATTCAATAAGCGCGAGGAAGAAACAGAGCTTGAGAAGCAGATTCAGCTTAAGAAAAAGGCTGAAGCCAAATTGGCAGCAGTCCCAAAATCGATTGACATCATGGAGAATATCAGCATTTCAGAATTGGCAAAAAAAATGAATCTAAAACCTGCTGACCTAATAAGCAAATTGATGTCACTTGGCGTTATGGCAACTATCAATCAAAAAATAGATGCTGATACGGCTGCGATTTTGGCAGCTGAATATAGCTGCGAAGTAAAAGTAGTAAGCCTCTATGATGAGACAGTTATCGAAAAAGCAGCAGATAAGCCTGAAGAGCTTAAGCCACGGCCTCCAATCGTAACCGTAATGGGGCATGTCGACCATGGAAAAACTAAACTACTAGATGCGATTCGCAAGACAGACGTAGTGTCTCAGGAATTTGGAGGAATCACTCAGCACATTGGTGCTTATATGGTCGAAGCTCCTAATGGAAAGATATCTTTTCTGGATACTCCTGGTCATGCTGCATTTACAAAAATGCGAGCACGAGGGGCAAATATCACGGATATTGTAGTTCTGGTAGTTTCAGCTACAGAGGGTGTCATGACGCAGACCAAGGAAGCGATAGATCATGCAAAGGCTGCAAATGTTCCTATAATCGTAGCAATAAACAAGATTGATCTACCAGACGCTAACCCTGATAGAGTGAAAACACAGCTCGCTGAACTAGGTCTTATTCCAGAAGAATGGGGAGGCCAGACACAGTTCGCTGAAGTATCGGCTCTCCAAAAAATAGGCATTCCAGAGCTTTTCGATGCAATTCTCCTGCAAGCTGAAATGCTCGACTTGAAGGCAAACTACGACAGGCTAGCTGATGGCAAAATCATCGAGTCCCGCATAGACCAGGGCCGAGGTATTGTCGCTACAATCATGGTACAAAACGGAACTTTGCATATCGGAGATCCTTTTGTTGCTGGCATTTTCCCAGGTCGAGTAAGAGCTATGTTCGATGATAAAGGAAATCGCATAGAACTAGCTACACCTTCGATGCCAGTAGAAGTCATCGGACTCGAAGGCATGCCTGAGGCTGGTGATCCATTCGAAGTGGTGGAAGATGAAAAATTTGCGCGCCAAATCTCAGCAAAGCGCCAGGAACTAAAGAAATATGAAGAAGGCCGCAATGTCAAAAAGGTGACTTTGGATAATCTTTACGAGACAATAAGCCAAGGAGAGATCAAAGAGCTGAAGGTCATAATAAAGGGAGATGTTCATGGTAGCGTAGAAGCTCTAAAAGGCATGTTGGAGAAACTATCAACGAGCGAGGTGCATTTAAATGTTATTAGAGCTGCAGCAGGCGCTATTACAGAAGACGACGTCATGATGGCTTCGGCGTCTAATGCTATCATTGTTGGCTTTAATGTCCGCCCGACATCGAGTGCAAAGTTGCTAGCGGAGCGCGAAAAAGTCGATATTCGCAAGTACAATCTCATATATCGTGCCCAAGAAGAGATAAAACGTGCAATGGAAGGCCTGCTAGCTCCTGAACTCAAGGAACAAGAAGTCGGAAAGGCTGAAGTCCGCAATATTTTCAGAGTGCCAAAAGCAGGCATCGTTGCCGGTTGCTTTGTATCAGAGGGTATAGTCAAACGAAATTGTCAAGTTAGAGTTATCCGGGACAATATCGAGATATTCCAAGGTAATTTATCCTCCCTTAAGCGATTCAAGGACGATGTTAAAGAAGTAGCTGCAGGTTACGAATGCGGTGTTGGTATAGAGAACTGCAATGATCTCAAAGAAGGCGATATCCTTGAATTCTATGAGACAATCGAGGTGGCTCGAACGCTCGAATCGGGAGATAAAAATGAACCAGGTACGCAAGCGTCGTCTTGAAGAATTGATTCGCGAGGAGATTTCTAAGATGATCACCTTTGGTGAAATAAAAGATCCCCGTGTCAATAGCTTCTTATCGATCACAAGGGTTGAGGCCAGTCAAGATGGATCGCATGCAAAGGTATTTGTAAGTAGTCTCGATGATACAGAAGGGCATCTAGACGAAGCGGTCGTTGGCCTATCTCATGCAGCCGGTTATGTTCAATGTTCAATAGCAAAACGTGTTCGCCTGCGATTGACTCCTGTTCTTACCTTTGTGGCCGACCGCAGCCTGAAAGAAGGATTCGAGCTTACGGAAAAATTGAAGGATCTTCTGAAATAATGCAGCATAGCGGTTTTTTCCTCGTGGATAAACCTGAAGGCCCTACTTCGAATAGAGTATTGCAGGACATTCGAAAAAGCTTATCGGTTAGGTCTCTTGCCCCTCAACAGAAGTTTGGCCATGCTGGTACGTTAGATTCCTTTGCTTCAGGTCTATTGATAATACTCACAGGCAAGGCAACACGTCTGACTCGATGGTTCATGAATCAGAATAAGGAATATGATGCCGTCTTCAGATTTGGAGAGGAGACAGATACCCTCGATCCTAATGGCACAATAGTGTCTATAGGTGCAATACCCGCAAGAGAAACTCTTGAAAAGACTATTCCTTCTTTTTGTGGAAATATAAAACAAGTACCTCCATCATACAGTGCGGTCCATGTCAACGGGAAAAGATCATATGAAATAGCTAGAGCTGGCAATATACCCGAAATATCGCCAAGATTCGTTACAATTGATATCATAGAGTTACAAAGTTTCAAGGACAAAGAGGCGAATCTTAGAATTCGCTGTTCTTCTGGCACTTATATTCGTTCTCTTGCAAGAGACATTGGACATGCATGCAGCTCATATGCAACGGTAGTATCGTTGAGACGAACAAAAATTGGACCTTTCTCCATAAGCGAAGCACATCATCCCCATGAGTGCAATGAGAAGACACTAAGAGTCTTCTCGCCAGATATCGCGCAAAGTCTAGGACTGACAACAGCAGTTATGCAATTGGGTTTTGTTGAGCATTTTATTCATGGACGAGCATTGCCAATCAAAGCCATAACATTCAATGATGATCAGATAGCATTGTTAAGAAATCTAGATCCGTCCTTTGAATCAAAGCAAGTGGCACTGTTTTCTGAAAAAGGTGAACTCCTCGGTATAGCAGAGCAAAAGGATAAAGAGTTAGTGCCAAAAGTAGTAATGGTAGAGGAGCCCTGATAGTGAAGGTTCTGACCTGGCAAGAATTTCAAAATAAATATTCTCAAGAACAGCTTGCGGCTACAGTTGGTGTATTCGACGGACTGCATTATGGACACCAAGTTCTTATCGAGACTGTAAAGCAACAGAGCCCAGCCTTAAGGTCATGTGTCATCACTTTTAGGGAGAATCCCAAAAAAATACTTCATCCATCAAGCTATCAAGGTAGCCTCTTGACTCTAGAGCAAAAGCTATCCGGCTTTCAGAATATGGGCATTGAATATTGCGTGATGATTGACTTTTCTGATAATTTCGCTAAACTCTCGGGAAGAGAATTCCTTGCTGAGCTGTATATTGCAAATGTACGATTCTTAGCAGTAGGCGTGAATTTTCAGTTTGGGCACAAGCTCGATACCAATGCAGCGATGGTCGAGAAGCTGAGTGAAGAGATTGGCTTGCGTTCATGTATTGTAAAAAATATCATGTACCATGGCCATGCTATAAGCTCTAGCAGAATTCGCCATGCTGTGCTCGAGGGAAGGCTTGGAGAAGCGGCAGAAATGCTTGGCAGGCCATATCAAGTACTTGCCAGGCGGGAGAAATATGCTATAGCTGAAAAAAGAGAATACTTTGTGCCCGAAGATGATTTGCTTATACCCCCCGAAGGGCAGTATGAAGCTTTCATAAAGGACAATGATACGGTTCAAGAGGCTAAAGTGAACGTTGTTCACAATCATCTAGCATTGAGATTACGTATGCAATCGGAAGAAATTCGATTGGCGTTCGTTGATAAGGCTGTTCAGGAGAAGGAGAAGATAGTATGGCTTTGAGCAAAGAAGACAAGGCCCAGTTGGTGCTCGAGTATGGCAAGGATGCAAAAAATACAGGTGCAATTGAGACTCAGATTGCAATTATATCTGCTAGAATCGCATACCTGACCGAGCATTTTAAGACTCATAAGAAAGACACGAATTCAAGACGAGGGCTTCTCAAGCTTGTTGGTCAGCGCCGCAAGCTCCTGAAATACCTGCAGAGAACCGATCTCGAATCTTATCGTGCAATAATGGAGAAATTGCAGATCCGAAAATAACAATACAATCAGGGCGATATTGATTCGTCCAGATTAAATCGGATATGTAAATCTAGAGAAGGAATGTAATGATAAACAAACTTGAATGCAAAATTGGCAGCGAGGTTCTTGTATTTGAAACAGGAAGAATGGCAAAACAGGCCAATGGAGCTGTTTTTGCCACCTATGGCGGTAGTGCTGTCATAGCAACTATTTGCTGTTCGCCTACGGCTATAGAAGGTTTGGATTTTGTTCCGCTAACTGTTGAATATTCAGAGAAATATTATGCAGCAGGCAAGATCCCGGGCGGTTTCATAAAGAGAGAAACAAAGCCTAAAGATAGGGAAATTCTTGTTTCCAGAATAATCGATCGGCCTATGAGGCCATTATTTCCCAAGGAATTTGGACGAGAAATCCAGATTGTTCCAACTTGTATCTCAGCTGACCAGATAAATCCGCCTGATGTCATAGCAGCAAACGCAGCAAGCGCCGCGGTTCATATCTCCGACATACCTTTTGATGGGCCTGTAGGATGTGTACGCGTGGCACTTGTCGAAGATTCCTATATTTTAAATCCTACTTATGCACAGATCGAGCAGGCCAAGCTAGAAATCGTAGTTGCTGGTACGGCGCAAGGTATCACCATGGTAGAAGGTGGCTCTCGTGAAGCTTCGGAAGAAGAGATGATCCAGGCTATTGAGATGGCAAAAGAACCTATTTCGCAGATCTGCTCCACTATAGAAGAGCTACGGCGGATTGCTGGCAAAGAAAAACTAGCGCTAGCCCCGCTTTCCATAGAGTTGAACAAAAAAGATGAAATTCGTGAATGCGCCTATGAATTGCTATCAAAAGCTCTTTTCACAGAAAAAAAGCAAGAGCGCGCTAAGGCTGTATCAGAAGCAATTTCTGCCGTCAAAGAAAAATTCGCAGATGATCTCAATGGTGAAATTCAGATGAAGCTTTTTTCGAAATTGATGGATGATCTCCAGTACGATATCCTGCGATCATCTATACTTGAAAAAGGATTGCGTGTCGATGGTCGCGGTTTGGAAGACATAAGGCCAATAACTTGCGAAATCGGCGTGTTGCCACGAACCCATGGCTCTGCATTGTTTACGCGTGGAGAAACTCAAGTACTCGCCGTGACCACTCTTGGTACGGTATTCGATGAGCAGATATTCGATGATATAGAAGGAGATCGACGCGAGCGATTTATGCTGCACTACAATTTTCCGCCCTTCTCTGTGGGAGAAGTTGGAAGGCTTGGCACCGGAAGACGGGAAATCGGACATGGCGATCTTGCTCGCCGATCGATAGAACCGATGTTACCGCCAAAGGAGAAATTTCCATATACTATCCGCGTTGTGGCAGAAGTGCTCGAATCCAATGGTTCTTCCTCTATGGCCACAGTGTGCTCTTCATCGATGTCCCTTATGCATGCTGGTGTGCCATGTAGTAAACCTGTTGCAGGCATAGCCATGGGCTTAATTACTAATGAAACACGCTATGCTGTACTTTCGGACATTCTCGGCGATGAAGATCATCTTGGCGATATGGATTTTAAAGTAGCAGGCACAAAAGATGGTATCACGGGCTTTCAAATGGATATCAAAATATCCAGTGTTTCGACAGAGATACTTCGCAAGGCTCTAGAGCAGGCAAAGCGTGGCCGGCTTCATATCCTCTCTATTATGGAGAATACTATCGCTGAACCACAGAGCGAAATCTCGCCTTATGCTCCTCAGGTGATAAATGCGCGAATCGATCCTGAAAAAATAGGCCTTGTAATCGGACCTTCAGGCAAGAATATAAAGGCACTCTCTGAGAAATACGATGTTCAGATCAACATCGATGAAGATGGGTATCTTACAATTTATGGTAAAGATCAGAAATCTGCCTATAGTGCTCGGGATGCTATTCTGGGAATGGTTGAGGAACCCGAAGTCGGAAAGATATATACAGGCACGGTTAAGCGGATCATGGATTTCGGCGCTTTTATTGAAATACTACCGGGTCGTGAAGGCTTATGTCATATTTCGAAGCTCTCAAAGGGACATGTAGAAAAGGTTAGCGATCTGCTTAAAGAGGGTGACACTATCAAAGTTAAGCTCATGGAAATTGATCACCTTGGAAGGCTCAATCTTGCAGCTGTGGATGCGCTTGATGACAAAGGACAGATAGCGCAGCGGGATACGAGACGAGATGAAAGAACTTCTGATCGCCAGAGAGATATGCGGTCATCTCGCCGTGATTCACATTGGGATAGATAATCATCGGATAATATGATATGTTTGAAAATTGACCTATCTCCTCACTGTAAGCGATCTCTATGAACGAGATATTCCATGAGATGATTTTGATTTTTATCAATAAGGGTATTCTATAATTATGAAGGCTGAAGAAAGAGGAACAATAGGAGTACTAATTGCGCTCTCCGAAGGAGCACAGATTCCTCAATACGCTACAGATCATGCAGCAGGAGCAGATCTCTATGCTGTTCTAGAGAAGCCCTTAGTACTGCAACCTTTATCGAGAGCATTGATCCCCACGGGTCTTAGAATTGCTCTGCCTTCAGGCTTTGAGGCACAAATCAGGCCTAGATCAGGCTGGGCTTATCGGCATGGTGTCACCTGCCTAAATTCTCCTGGAACTATTGATAGCGATTATCGGGGAGAAATCAAGGTTATTCTCATCAACCTGAGTGAAAAACCGTTTGTTATCGAGAATGGTGATCGAATTGCACAGCTGGTAATTGCTCCTGTAGTTCATGCCAATTTTTCGATCTCCTCTCAGCTCGATGATACTGCTCGTGGTGCTGACGGTTTTGGATCGACCGGCCGCTGAGATAAGACCGAGATGCAAGCTGAGATGGAAGAGCGGCCCTCCTTCACACTCTGGCGAATGACGATATCGGAAATAATAACTTCGTTCTTGGGTACATTTGTATTTTTCTTTATTGTATTCCTTATCAATCAGGTGCTGCTCTTTGCTGAGGACATTTTATCAAGGGGCGCTGATCTTTTATCGGTAGCTAAGCTGCTTTTCTACTCCTTACCTACTATACTTGCAATAACTATCCCTTTTTCCATATTAGCAGCCACGCTAATGACATCATCGCGACAGAATGCCGATAACGAATACCTAGCAAGTTCATCTTTGGGGATAAGGCCTTTTTGGCTATATGTTCCTTTTATTATAATTGGATTAGCTGTTTCTATTGGATCTTTTTATCTCAATGAATGGTCTATACCTCGCGCTGCTCAAGGCTTCAAGAATGAATATGCAGAACTTATTCAGAAATCTGCTAAAGTTGAACTGGCTCCCTATTCGATCAGTAAATATGGAGAAAAGCTGATTGTCACTGGTGGAGCAATAGAGGGTTCATCCGCAAGCCGATTACAGGATGTACTTATTATCGATCAGTCCGGAGGGTACGATTCTGATACTGTCATAGCGGATGATGTGGGGATAGAATTCTCTAAGGATTCCCTTATGGCTATTCTAAATATGAACAATTTTACAGAACTAAAAAAACTCAATGCTGGTTCTGCAGGAGATTTTTCAGTGACTAAGGCGGGAGCTGCAGAAATTCGAATTAGGATTCGCGAACCTTTAATTAACTATAGTAGCACAGCTCCTTCTGAGATGTCTTTGCTGATGCTAGCAAACAAAATAAAAGAAAAAGAACGGATGCTTGATGATCGGATTAAAGAAAAGGCTTCCCAAGAAGCCACTACACTCGATAGATTAAGGCTGAATTATGATTTGATAGCAATTGAGACTCAGCAAAAAGAATCAACGAATAAAAACGGCTCATTGCAATTGCTACAAAATGATCTAACATCTCTTGTCAATAAGATGAGGTCGCTTAAAAATCAAAAAATTAGCGATGCATCACTTCAGGTCTATCGCCTCGAATATGAGAAAAAATTAGTCCTTCCTTCTGCTTGCTTCTTCTTTGCGCTTTTAGCACTCCCATTAGGAATTGGATCAAAGAGAGCAGGGCGTGCGGCTGGTTTTGGTATTGCCCTATTGCTTTCGGTAATTTACTGGGCACTACTATTCTTAGGTCAGACCCTAGGTTATCGCCAGAATACTAATCCTGTAATTTCGATGTGGATGCCAAATTTTGTTATGTTGCTCGCTACCTGTTCTTTATGGATAGTCAGAAAGATAAAAACTG
>MWDY01000260.1 GCA_002070755.1 Spirochaetes bacterium ADurb.Bin110
AGCGACCCGAGAGCGTGATTTGTGTTCTTTCTGGGCTGAATCTGTCTTGAAGAAGATCTGTTCGTAGCTCCCTTCACGGTTCCTATAGGCTTTTTCCAAGATGAGAAATTCGCATCGCTTCTTAGTAGGTCGATCTAGAATAATCTTCAAACTTCTTCCAAAACGCTCGAAAGATAGAACTGGTATGCGTTCTAGTTCCATGAAAAGATCGCGCTCATCTGGAGATGATCCATCTCTTATGCAAAAAATATTGCCTTTGGGTCCTGGCCAGGTATCCTGGGATCTGACCGCGAAAAAGTCGCCATTTTCGTCGCTGATGGAAATTCGATAGGGAAAGCGAGGATTGCCTGTTTGTTCTACCGTCCAGTACAGCATACTGTCCTTAGTGTATCAAAGCTTTGACATTAGCGGAATAAGGCTCATAACGCTGAGTGATATGTTCCTTGTGCCCTTGACCTCGTCATCTAAAGCCGTGTAACGTTGATTATTTATGAATGCATTCAAGCGCTATTTCGATGCTTATCGAGGGCTCCCTTCATCTCTCTATATTCTATTCCTTGCTACAATTATCAATTCTATGGGCATGTTCGTGTTTCCTTTTCTTACTTTGTATCTGACTGGGCGACTTGGAATGAGCCAGGAGAAAGCTGGATTTTTTATCATGATGCTTTACCTAGTCTATGGTCCCGCTTCTCTTATTGGCGGAAAGCTCGCTGATAGCTTTGGACGAAAAAAACTCATGGTCCTTGCACAGGTTTTGTCGGGATTATGTTATATTCCATGTGGCTTCCCTACCGTTGGCAGCAATATTCGCTGGTTTTTGCTTGCAAGCGTTTTCTTCGACGGATTGACAGACCCCGCCCGCTCAGCAATGATGACTGATCTCACTTCCCCCGAAAACAGGCGCCCAGCTTTTTCTCTCATCTATCTAGGTCACAATCTAGGCTTTGCGGTCGGAATGCTTCTAGCGGGCTTTCTGTTTGAAAACTATACATCTTGGCTTTTCTGGGGAAACGCGATCGCTATATTCGCAGCTATAACACTGGTTGGACTAAAGGTTCCAGAAACGAAACCTTCTCGCGGACAGATCGAAAAGAGCCTAGGTACGGGCAGGCAGGATGAAGCTCATAGAGGCAATATCATCCAAGCCCTCCTTTCAAGGCCAAATCTAATCATTTTCACTATGCTGACAGGACTTTATGGCTTTGTCTATGCACAACATCGTTTTATTTTACCGCTTCAGACCAAAGAATTCTTTGGCGCTCGCGGTTCAATTATCTATGGCACTTTGATGACGCTCAACGCCGTGATGGTAATCGTACTCTCCACGCCAATTATGACAATCACGCAGCGTTGGAAACCTATAAATGCAGTGGCTCTCTCTGGCTTTTTATTCGCCCTTGGATTTGGATTAATAGGTCTTAGACCTTCTGTAATGCTTATCTATGCAACCACAGCAATATGGACTTTAGGCGAGATTGTAAACGCTACAAATGAAGGTACCTATATTGCAAATAATACTCCAATTTCGCATAGGGCAAGATTTCAGGCATTTCTTCCGCTGTTGGGCGGAATCGGCTGGACCATTAGTCCACCTATCGTTGGCTCTTTCACCGACCATTTTGGACTAAGGACAGCTTGGCCCATCCTAGGAGCCATAGCAGCTCTTGCAGGTTTGTCTATCTATTATTTGGGGGTGATGGAAAAACGAGCCAACAAGAGATGATTGATTAGATATGAGCTCTTGCTAAAGCCCTGTAATGGCTCATTTCTGCATTTTAAGATTTCATAGCATTAACGATTTTCTCTCATGCAATTTATGCCGATACAAAAAGAGTGCTGCATGGGCGATATTGGACTTGAACCAATGACTTCCACCGTGTGAAGGTGGCACTCTCCCGCTGAGTTAATCGCCCAATCAGCACTCTTCTGCGGCATCCTAACAAAGCATGCCGCGATATGTCAAGGATAGCTGAGGGGACTAGCAAATTGAGCAAAAGCCAGAAAGAAGCCTCTCCTAATTCTCCTAAATCAAGACTCCACCATCTCAATATCCGATTTCAATCTCCAGCAGATGAACTGCGCATAGAACTCACGCGAAAATCTCTTCATCTCCTTATTCTATTCTGTATTCCTCTTCTCGACATTTCGCCGATGCTGCCAGTCTTTGCATTGATAGCTGGAATGCTACTCTATTCGATCAGCGAGATACTAAGACATCGAGGCTTCGATGTACCTATTATTTCGTCGATCACCGAGAGAGCCGCACGTCGCAGGGATAGCAATCACTTTGTATGGGGACCTATTACCCTTGCTCTGGGTGCGCTTTTTTCTCTATTGATTTTTGATCCTCTTCAAGCCAAAGTGGCTATACTTGCGCTGGGCCTTGGCGACAGTTTTTCGAGCCTCATAGGTAAGTCCTTTGGTCGCATTCCAATGCCGCTTTCTGGAGGAAAATCCGTAGAAGGATCGGTATTGTGTTTCGCCATAGTTTTGCTTGCTGTCTATTTGCTCACGGGTCGTTTTATGGCATCTATGATCATTGCATTGGCTACAACCTTTGCAGAATTCTGGCCCACAAAGGATTGGGACAATATCCTTATCCCACTTGCCGCAGGGATAGTTGCTTCTTTTATACTCTAATTCTATTGTACCGCATATTTCTTTATTGCTTAGACTAGGTTTATAGACTACATCGTTAGGCCATACCTGAGGTTCGATATAATAATCACTATTTCCATATATAGATATGATGAAGAATTTTTATCGACACAAACACACAGAATGCAAATGCAATAACAACAATCAATCCCCATACGAAGACTCTTGTGTCCCAAAGCCATACCCAGGAAGCAGCCGCTATCGTAAGCGCAATGCCTACAAATGCATAAGACCTATCTTCTTTTAGTCTTGCCGCAACAAGATAATCTATAGCATTCAAAACTATGAGCGAAGCAGTCACAATCATTGTAAGCTCGCTATAACCTGTCTGAAGCATGAACGAAGACTGAAAGCGATCGATGCTGATAGGCAAGAGCATAGCAAACATCGATCCTAAGAGGAGGGCGAACAAATAGCCTGTTTGCGGTTTCTCTTTTCCGATTCCTACAGCATAAAGGCCAGAAATAAAGAGCGAAATAATCCCAGAAAACCTTGCGCCATACACTAGTCTCGTGAGCGAAATCAGAGAACCGATGGAAGTGCTTCGCTGTGCTATAATGAGCATTGGAAGCCTAAGAGCTTCAGCTTCAACTAAAAAAATCCAAAGCGCAATCAAATGGATCTCCGCCGAAACTGTCTTTTGGAATGTAAAAAGCACAACAATCAGCATTGCAGTTGCAGCCAGTACAAAAAAACAGCATTCTAAAGCTCCAGCCAACTGTATGCCCATTGGTGAACCTAGAAAAAAATACTCGGTATATAAATGCAAATCAGCAAGAAAAAAAGGAAGCCTTTTGTCGGTTCCAATGCGAATAGCTAGCACAACTGACGCTACAAGCATCACTAGGCTCATACATGAAAGAAGCCAATATGTAAAACGGAAGTTGCGCCTTGTCACATTTATATCCTACTTCATTCCAACGATTGATTGAAGCATTTCTTTTCACTATAGTATGACGAATTCTCGCGACCACAAGAGGTATAGCAAATGGCAGAAAAAATAACGCCGCGCGAAGTCGATTATTCGCAGTGGTACATCGATATCGTTTTGAATGCAAAGCTAGCCGATTATTCACCTGTAAAAGGCAGCATGGTAATTCGTCCGCGCGGATATGCAATCTGGGAGAAAATCCGCAACGAATTCGACCGACGGTTTAAAGAGACTGGCCATGAAAATGCCTACTTCCCGCTGCTCATCCCAATGAGTTTTCTAAAAAAGGAAGCAGAGCATGTCAAAGGCTTTGCTCCTGAGCTCGCTGTTGTGACTCATGGTGGTGGAGAGGAGCTGGAAGAGCCATATTGCATACGCCCTACAAGCGAAACGATTATCTGGGCGATGTATCGAAACTGGATTCAGTCCTGGCGCGATCTGCCCCTGCTTATAAATCAGTGGGCTAACGTCATGCGCTGGGAAAAGCGCACCCGGCTGTTTTTACGGACTTCGGAATTCCTATGGCAGGAAGGCCATACCGCCCATGAGACAGAAAAAGAAGCCCGCGAAGAGACCTTGCGCATTCTAGAAATATATCGAGATGTGGTCGAGCGCTGCCTTGCAGTACCAGTAGTCGCTGGCATGAAGAGCGAAAGCGAAAAATTCGCCGGGGCCATCGAGACCTATACCATCGAGGCAATGATGCAGGACAAGAAAGCCCTGCAGGCGGGCACTAGTCACTTCCTTGGACAGAATTTTGCCCGTGCTTTCGATGTCCAGTTCCAAAATCGACAAGGCCAACTGGACTATGTGTGGGCAACGAGTTGGGGCGTTTCGACCCGGCTTATAGGCGCGGTCATAATGACGCACTCCGACGACAAAGGACTTGTTCTACCGCCTGCTCTGTCTCCCGAGGATGCGGTTATTATTCCCATCTATCGCAACGATTCAAAAGCTGCTGTTATTGCGTATGCTGAAAAACTCGAGGCTGATCTCAAAGCCGCTGGCTTCAAGGTTGTGTTAGATATCGACGATTCCTTTAGCCCTGGCTGGAAATTCGCCGAATGGGAACTTCGCGGTACGCCGGTACGAATCGAGATAGGACCTCGCGATATAAGATCGAATCAGGTTGTAATGGTACGAAGAGATACAGGCGAAAAGTTAATTGCCCCAAGCGCCGAAGCCGCAAGCAAGCTCAAAGAATTGCATAGCCTTATCCAGAGCTCTCTTTTTGAGCGAGCTCGATCTTTCCGTGAAGAGAATACAGAGCCCATTTCCGATCTTGAGGGTCTCATCGAATTCTTCGGTACCGAAACTGCGGGCACGGAAGGGGCACCTGGTGGATTTGCAGAGGCCCTCTGGTGTGGTTCTGCTGCCTGCGAGGCCTCTATAAAGGAAAAAACCAAGGCCACAATTCGCTGCTTGCCGCTGGGCAAGCAAGGCGATATCAAAGGGGTTTGTGCAATCTGTGGAGAGCCAGCAAGGTATCAGGCTATTTTTGCTCGCAACTATTGAATACTGCTACGAACCTTGTGTATATTGCTTTAGCAATCTGCTAGGAGTGTTTTTCATGCATAAGCATAAAAAGGTACATACTCAGCTTTTCTCTTAAGAGGAGTTGAGAAACTCCTAAGCCATAGCCTTCTTTCAAGAATCGACAATCCTATTCTGCTTAGGAATGCACGCTCTTTGAACTGTGATTCTCTAGCCTTGCAAATCGCATTTCTTTCAATACCAGCTACTTCAGCATGCGTCAGAAAGATATGCTTAGCAATCCTGTAATGTTTTTCATAATTGTGCCAGCCTAAGTATACGACAAGGCGATTCAGCATATTCGCGACATTCCTGGGAAAGCACACTGT
>MWDY01000261.1 GCA_002070755.1 Spirochaetes bacterium ADurb.Bin110
TCTTCTTGTCGCATTGAGGATGAGAGAAGGAGGAGATACGATTGTGGACCGATATAGGACAGTGACTCCCAATACCGTATTCAAAGCAATAACTGCGCTTGTGAGGGGCGCAACTATTGTGTTGGTCGCCACCACAATCCTCATCGTCTCTGAGAGAGCAGCCGGGCATACGGTAGGACTTGAGACTGCTATTTTTGAATGTGTTTCTGCGTTCGGAACGGTTGGTCTATCTATAGGCATAACTCCATACCTTACGGCAGTCTCGAAGCTTGTCCTCATTGCGGCAATGTTCATGGGGAGGGCCGGCTTATTCGTGCTCGCAATTCCGCCTTCTAAATATTCGCCGGAGCCTTTTGCCAAATATCCTAAGGCGGATGTGCTGCTATGATTTGCTGTTCCAAGGAAGGTATAATATGAAAAACTTTGCATTTATTGGTCTTGGACCATTTGCGATGTCTATGCTGGAGCGGATTTCGGTAATAAGCGACCAGATTATTGCCGCAGACGAGAGCCCTGAGCGCATCGAGCATGTTAAGGAGATGGTCTCGGTAGCTTTTACCATGAATCTGCTCGACGAAGAAGCATTCGAACGGGCGTTCCACGAGCCAGTGGATGTAGCCATTGTCGATATAGAGTCGAATGGTCCAGAGCTCTTGCTTGTAACTTTCAGGCTCAAGAAATTGGGTGTGCCCGAAATCATTGTAAAATCGAACTCTGAGGAATATGAAGAGCTTTTGCGACTAGTTGGGGCGACTCGTGTAGTAAACTCGGACAGAGAAGCTGCACTGAGGGTGACTCCGCTTGTGCTTTCCGCTTCTCTTACGAATTTTATGCCCATAAGCGGGGATCTTGTTCTTGCGGAAGTTATAGCCCCCGATTTTGTTGTGGGCAAGAGCGTTATCGAAGGCGATCTACGCAATACGCGCCATATCAATGTTGTCGCTGTAAAATATGCTTCGGAGATGGATTCCTCCGGAGCTCACAAGGAAGTTTTTCATAATCTCGATACAAAGTATCGCTTTAAGAGTGGAGATGTGCTCCTTGTAACAGGCAAAGAGAGTGATGTTTTCGAGTTTTCTGGTATTCCAAAGACAATAGAACATGAGAAAGAAGCGACCAAAATGACAAGTTTCTTAAAAAGCATGTTTAACCGCAAGAAGAAAGATATCGCAAATAAATAGCGGCCTTTGGCATTGGTTGCGCGCTCGTTGATTCCATTTTCTCGAACCATTACAATAAGGAAGCGGCTCAGGTTTGATATACAGCCTGTGCGCTCCGGCGGCAAATTGTCGTCCGGCAAACTGCGTTGCAGAAAGTATCTGCGCGCGCAATGGAGGTCTCTATGGACATTTTTCAAAAGTGCTTTGATTACGATCTCGACAAGCAAGCCATGGAAAAAGGGATATATCCCTATTTCCAGCCGCTTGATGGGCTTGAGGGAACCGAGGCTGTCTTTAATGGCCGTAAGCTGATTATGATCGGTTCCAACAATTATCTTGGCTTGACTATGCATCCAAAAGTTAAAGAAGCCGCTCGCAAAGGTCTGGAAGAATATGGTCCTTCTTGTACTGGTAGCCGATTTCTTAATGGTACGCTCAAGCTTCACAACGAGCTCGAAGAGCGCCTTGCCGCTTTTGTGGGAAAAGATGCGGCGCTGGTTTTTTCGACTGGCATGCAAACCAATCTTGGGGCAATTTCATCGCTGGTGGATCGCAACGATATCGTAATCGCAGATAAAGACGATCACGCCTCTATAGTGGACGGGTGCAGGCTCAGTATGGGCGAAATGAAGCGCTATGTGCATGCCGACCTAGACCATCTCGAACGTATCCTGCAAAAAGTTCCTAGCGAATCAGGGGCAATGGTGATTGTAGATGGTGTTTTCTCCATGGGAGGAGATATTGCGGATTTGCCAGGTCTCGTAAAACTCTGCGAAAAATATGGAGCGAGGCTCTATGTAGACGATGCACATTCCATTGGTGTTCTGGGTGATGGGCATGGTACGGCCTGGCATTTTGGTCTTACCGATAAAGTAGATATCATAATGGGCACCTTTTCCAAGAGTTTTGCTTCGCTAGGTGGATTCGTGGCTGGTCATAGAGATGTAATCAACTACATCAAGCATACCGCCCGCTCTTTTATGTTTTCGGCATCTTTGCCCGCGCCCAATGCCATGGCTGCTCTTGCTGCTCTCGATATAATGGAGACAGAGCCTGAGCATGTAGAACACCTTTGGGACAATGCCAATTTCATGATGAAGGGCTTCCGGGAGCTCGGCTTTAATATCGGGAAAACTCAGACGCCGATTATCCCCGTTATTATCGGTGAGGATGAAGTGTGCTTCCGTTTTTGGAAGGAGCTATTCGATAATGGGCTCTATACCAATCCAGTAATAAGCCCTGCCGTACCGGAAGGAATGGCGTTATTGCGCACCTCCTATATGGCTACTCACACTAAAGATCAGCTACAGCGCGCGCTCGATATTTTCGAGACAGCCGGCAGGAAGTTCGGTATTATCTAGACAATAATATACGCAACTCCACTTGCTAGGCTGCCTAGTTTCCTTTGGCTGGAACTATGAGACCATGCTCCATAAAACTGAAATAACCGGATTCAGAGAAGATTAGATGATCCAGCATGGGTATGCCTAGGATATCGCCTGATTGCCGAAGTCGCTTGGTTATATCCACATCTTCGTCCGAAGGCTCCAGATTCCCACTTGGATGATTGTGAGCCACGATTATGGCGCAGGCTCTATCCGTGATAGGGTCGGCAAAGACTTCGCGCGGATGCACGACGGTTTTATTGATAAGCCCCTTGGTTACCTCGCGGATGGCATTTACTTCGTGGCCGCCATTTAACGATATAACAATGAAATGCTCTTGTCTTATATCTGCGAAATGGATTAGGAGAGGGTAGGCATCCTTGGGCATTCCTATGCATGTGCCGCGAGTCGAGAAAATCCGTCTCCCAAGCTCCAATGCCGCAGCCACAGCGCAGCTCTTGGCTTCTCCCATCCCTGATATGACCATAAGTTGATCGAGGTCGCATGAATCGCTGCTTTTTGTGATCTGGTTCAATACCTCTTTGGCAAGCTTGCGAACAGGCTTGCCGGGAACTCCCGAACCTAGAATTGCTACGACAAGGTCGAGGTTAGATATCGAGCCGCTGCCAAACCTCAGCATTCTCTCCCTTATGTCGAGAGATGGGGTATCAGGTTTTATCATTAGTTCCGCTTTTTCGTATGCTTGCCATTCCGTCATTTTGTCTCCTATTGATTATGACGCATCGAAAGTGATCCTCGATTCAATGTCTTTCGGCTCAATTAGCATCTAGATAGAGCATAAGGAGCACTATGGAGCACTATAGAGTAGCACGCACATAAGAATCCGCAGAAAGCATCATCAGTAGTTTGATGGGGCACAACAAATTTGTGTGATCGAGCATTTGCGTTTCAAGGCCAGCTAGAATATAATCAAAAGAGGTATTTGGTTTTTTTGTTAAATCTCAAGTCTCGAGAGGAGGATATGATGAAAAGCATAAAGGGCACAAAGACAGAAGTAAATCTTCTTACTGGATTTGCAGGGGAGTCTCAGGCGCGCAATCGCTATACCTATTTCGCTTCGAAGGCAAAGGAAGAAGGTTTTATCCAGATACAGCTTATTTTCGAGGAAACGGCAAATCAAGAGAAAGAGCATGCGAAGCGATTGTTCAAGTTCCTGGAAGGTGGAACCGCCAAAGTCTCTGCAGAATTTCCCGCAGGTGTTATCGGCACTACGCGCGAGAATCTAGCCGAGGCTGCAGGCGGAGAGAATTACGAGTGGCAGGAGATGTATCCAACTTTTGCCAAAGTGGCGCGAGATGAGGGTTTTGAGGCGATTGCAAGCGTATTTGATTCCATTGCTGTGGCCGAGAAACAGCATGCCAAGAGGTATGAAGCGCTTATGGCGAATATCGATGAAGGGCAGGTCTTCAAGCGAGATGAGCCTGTTATTTGGCGTTGCCTAAACTGCGGTTATGTATACGAGGGAACTGAACCTCCCAAAGCATGTCCCGCATGTGCTCATCCTCAAGCCTATTTCGAGCTCTTGGCTGAGAATTGGTAATAAAGGAGGATATGGTATATGACAGAAAGAAAGCAAGTTTACAAATGCATGAAGTGCGGTAATATTGTAGAAGTGCTTCATGCGGGGCAGGGCCAGCTTGTGTGCTGTGGAGAGCCCATGAAACTTATGGTGGAGAACACGAGCGATGGTGCAAAAGAAAAGCATGTGCCCGTACTTGAAAAAACTGCCGATGGCTGGTGGGTAATGGTTGGTTCGGTACTACATCCAATGGAAGAAAAGCACTACATAGAATGGATTGAGCTTGTCGCTGACGAACATTCCTATCGGGTCTACCTTTCTCCTGGTCAAGAACCCAAAGTCTTTTTCGCTGTAAAGGCAGAAAAGGTACAAGCAAGAGAATATTGCAATCTTCACGGATTGTGGAAGGCATAAGAGAGCCAAATTCTAAAGGAGCGCACTATGAAGAAGTATGTATGTGATGTCTGTGGTTACATTTATGATCCTGCAGAAGGCGACCCTGACGGAAAGATACCTGCCGGGACCCCGTTTGAAGAATTGCCAGATGACTGGGTCTGCCCGATGTGCGGTGCAAGCAAGGATTCATTTTCGCCAATGGATTGAGAAAAGGTCACCTGTCTGAAATTTGGCCAATACTTTTTCCAGCATAGGACAGGGATACTTTTTGCGGCAGGAGGCAGGGCATACTTCTTGCAGCATTGCACAATAAAAAGAGGGAGTTTGCGCTCCCTCTTTTTTTATTTTATATATCGCATTATTCTATAGCATTATTCTTTATGAGCTTGGGGTGTATATGATTTCCCGCGATGATTTTGTGTTCTGTGTAGGATATAACGGCGACACTGCAATTATAGATGGCAAAGCCAAGAAGGAGTTTAGCGGTCTTTCCACCATGGAGCTTGCAGAAAAGGGTCTGTACCGTGCAGCTTTTGCATCTGCGCTCTATTCCAAAAACCCCGAAGAGATGAAAGCCTTTATCGATTTTTTCAACAAGAAGGCAGGCACCAATTATACCGAGGCCAGTCAGCTTTCCAGGCTCTTTAGTGTCTATCTCGAGACAATTTCAAAGGCAAAGGCATTATAGTTCGTGCTCGCTCGTGCTTACTTGTGCTTGTGTCTACCTTGATGAATCGAAAGCAGATCATACGAGCCATTAGGCGCGTCGTTGGGTACGTCTATTGAACCTGCGCCTCCCCTCATATACGATAAAACCAATATGAAAAAGCCCTCGACCATATATCGCTGTTCGGCTTGTGGCCATGAAGAACCAAAATGGCTTGGGCGTTGCCCCGAGTGCGGCCAATGGAACACCATGGTCGAAGCCAAAACAATAGGGCGCTTCGAAAAGGATAAAACGGCATTTCCGGTGCCGCTGGAATCGGTGGATCCGGCTCTGGGCGCGCGCGTATCGTCCGGAATTTTAGAATTGGATCGTGTGCTGGGCGGTGGTTTTATGCGCGGCTCAGCAGTGCTCTTGGGTGGTGAGCCTGGGATAGGGAAAAGCACCCTTCTTTTGCAGGCCTGCTCGAAGCTAGGGGCAAAGGGCAAAGCGCTGTATATCTCAGGCGAGGAATCTGCGGCACAAATACGCCTTAGAGCCGAACGAGTCGGGGCTCTTTCTAAGCAGATCGAGGTGTTCTGCGGCAATGATATGCATGCTTGTCTCTCCGTGATGGATTCGGCGCATCCGCTGCTTACTGTTGTTGATTCAATCCAGACAGTACATTCAGAGGAAGCGGGGGCAGTGCCAGGAACGCCGAATCAGATTAAATTTTGCACTCAGGAATTCGTAGAGTGGGCAAAGAGCCACGATTCTATTGTCATCCTTGTGGCGCATGTGACAAAGGATGGTATGATAGCCGGTCCAAAAGCGGCTGAACATCTTGTGGACGCGGTGATCAGCTTCGAACAAGCGGAAAATACCCTGCGAGTGCTTCGCACTAGTAAGAATCGCTTTGGGTCTTCGGACGAGCTGGGGTTTTTTCTGATGGGCGAAAGTGGGCTTTCTGAGCTGCAGGATCCCTCTGGGATATTCATGGTTAGGCGCGAAGGACAATTGCCTTCGGGCATTGCTGTAGCGATTGTATACGAAGGATCGCGGATTCTGTTAGCCGAAGTGCAGGCTTTAACTATTCCTTCGAAATCGGGCATTATGAGAGTGTATTCGGATCGAATCGATCCTCTGCGTGTCTCTCGTATTGCGGCTGTGCTCGAGAAGCAGACAAGGCTCGACTTTTCCAGCCAGGAAATCTATGTGAATGTCGCAGGAGGCTTGCGGCTTACCGAGCCTGCGGTGGATCTGCCGCTCGCCTGCGCTCTCTATTCTGCGCGGTCGGGGCAAGCCCTGCCCGAGGGTTGCGCACTTGCGGGTGAGCTTTCGCTTGCTGGGGAAATCCGGCCGGTGCGCTCTATGGATAGAAGAACGAAGGCAGCCCATCAACTCGGCTTTGTACGGATTATCGGACCAAAGGCCATGCCCGCTGGAGAGCAGCTAGTGGATGTGCGCGTCACAAGTGCTGGCGCTGGAAAGGCAAATGCCGGAAAGGCAAATGCTGGAAAGGCCGGTTCTTCCGATGCCGAAAGGGCAGCAAAAGCAGGCGCGGCCAAGACCGAGGCAGCGACCCATTCGGCACAGACATTGCCCTGGCTAGGGGCTTCTTCTCTTCGAGAATCGCTGCGAATTCTTTGGGGGCAAGGTACTTAAAATGCAATTCATCAACAATGGGCAACGAATAGCAGGACTTGTCGTGCCGCTCTTATCGCTGAGGAAGAATAATAATGTCGCATGCGGAGTATTTTCGGACCTGGTAAGCCTTGGGAAAATAGCAAAGAAATGGGGACTTTCTCTGATTCAGCTCCTGCCGCTCAACGATACGGGAAATGGACCATCACCATATGCTGCCATAAGTGCCTTTGCTCTGCACCCGATATATATTTCTCTCTCCGATTCGGTCGATACTATGGCTACTTTTGGTCTGCCTTTTAAGGATGAGGTAGCAAAGGAGTTGGTGCGTGCGGAGAATGCTCTGAATCGTCGATTTGGAAGCGAGGCGCGCATTCAGCATCAGCAAGTCCAATTCGAAGCCGTGCTACAGCTAAAAATTGATGCACTTCGCAAGGCATGGAAGGCGAGTCGGGATATCTGTAGTTCCCTTGCAGAAGCCTTTGCAGCTCGAGAGACCTGGGCTAAACCTTATGCCTGTTTTGTCGCTCTAAGGGAAGAATTCGGCTTAGCGCCTTGGTGGGAATGGCCGGAGTGGCAAAGTATTTTGCCATCAGATATTGATAGACTTTGGTTCGAGTCCGAATTAGCAGAAGAGGAGCGATTTCGACTTTGGCTTCAGGTGCTCGCTCAGGATCAACTAAGGCGAGCAGTCCAAGAAGTACGTGAACTTGGCATCGATATTATGGGCGACATACCAATTCTCCTTGCTAAGGATTCGGCTGATGTATGGTTTCAGGGCGAAATATTCATCCTCGACAAACAAGCTGGAGCGCCTCCAGACATGTATTCGCCCAGGGGACAGAACTGGGGTTTTCCTCTATATAATTGGGATGCACTGCGCGCCCAGAATTATGGTTTTTGGCGCCAACGCCTGCAGACTGCAGACAATTTTTATACCGCATATCGCATAGATCATGTGCTGGGTTTTTTCCGTATTTGGGCCATAAGTATCCATGAGAGCGATGCTTATCTCGGCGCCTTTAAGCCTTCTCGGTATCTAGAACTTGTAGAACTCAAATCTATGGGTTTTTCTGACGAGCGCATCGCTTGGTTATCGAAGCCACATATTGCTGAATGGAAAATACAAGAAGCCGAGAAAAAATGCCTCGATGCAGGGATATCGCTGCTTGCAGATAGTAAGGATCCGGGCGCAGAAGGAAAACGAGAAAAGAAGCAAAAAGAAGAGCAAGAAGATAATCAAAAAAAAGAGCGAGAAGAAGGGCGAGAAGAAGAGCGAGCCAAGAGAAAAGCGCTATTTGCCAAGAGCCTCGAAGAACTCAGAAATTACTGTTTTTTGCGCATAAAAAATGAGCCGCTCTTTTTATTCAGACCCGAAATCCGAGGGACAGCTGAGATAGATACACTTTTTGGGTCACTATGGAGCGAATTCTCAGAGGCTGTACAAATTCTCGACGAATATGCCAGCACAATGCACGATTGGTGGATCGATAGGGCACTCTATCAATTCGAGCCTGACCGCTTCGTCTTTCAGTGGAGCTATAGAGAAACGACAAGCTGGAAAAGCCTTTCGCCCCAGGAACAGGCGGCCTTGGAGGCAAAGGCCGAAGCCCTCAGTTCGGAGTCGCAGGACATCTGGGAGAAACGAGGCCGCGAGCTTCTTTCGATGCTTGTATCGGCAAGCGAAATGCAAGCCTTTGCAGAAGATCTTGGTGCTGTTCCAGTTTGTGTTCCCAAGGTGTTGCGCGAGCTGAAAATCCCAGGGCTGCGGGTAATGCGCTGGGAGCGAGAATGGGACAAGCCAAATCAGCCATATATACCATTTGAAAGATATGAACCGCTATCTGTCGCCTGTACATCGGTGCATGACTCCACAAACCTGCGCCAGTGGTGGCAGGAAGAAGCCGATAGATTGCAGATATGGGCGATGTGCCAGGCTCTTGCGAAGCGCGACAAGCTTTTGAAGTCACTCATCGAACGCTGCGGAGAGACAGTTCCTGAACAGCTCGGCCCAGATGAGGCTGCTGTTCTGGTGCGCGCATTGGCGCTATCAGGCTCGATTGTTGCTGCCTATCCCATACAAGATATTCTTGCATGTCACCCAGATTGGAGATCGTCTGATCCTCATGATGAGAGGATCAACGTGCCTGGCACAACCCTAGCGACAAACTGGATGTACAGAATGCCCATCGATCTATGCGCGCTTATTAAAGATAGAGAATTTGCAAGCCTCATTTCGGAGATTATGGCTCGAGGAGCACAAGCGTGAACAATTCGGCCCAGAGAGTACAGCAGATTGCGCGTACGACCATTAAAAGAACCATCGATACATCGCTTTTTCTAATAAAGATAATGGTTCCCGTTAGCCTTTTGGTTGCGCTTCTTGGTTGGAGTGGGCTGTTGGAAAAAATCTCCGTAGTTTTGCATCCGCTCATGCACCTTTTGGGCCTGCCTGGCGAAGCTGCACTTGTGTATATCTCTGGAGCCCTTCTCAACAATTATTCAGCCATAGCCGTAATGAGCTCGATGAATCTCAGCCTTCACCATGCAATCATACTGGCTGTCATGTGCCTCATATCTCACAATCTGATAGTCGAGACCGCGGTTATGAAGTCGATTGGATCTTCAGGAACCAAGATGGTGATCTTGCGCGTAGGTGTCGCATTCCTGGCTGGTTTTATTCTAAATCTCATACTCCCTTCGTCGTTTTCGAAAATACAGCTTTTCCGCACGACGGCAGTGGCACATAGTCCTTTCTGGCCAATGATTGGCGCTTGGGCCATATCGACACTAAAGCTCATTGGGCGAATTATTCTTTACCTTCTTGTATTGATGCTTGCCGAGACACTGCTGGAACAATTCAATCTAATGGAGAGGCTTTCCCGCTGGCTCGGGTGGCTAATGCGTATATTTGGGCTCAAACCTTCGATGAGTTTTCTATGGATAGTGATCAACATCGTGGGCTATGCCTATGGCGCGGGAATCATCAAAGCCGCGCGCGATGAGGGGCGAATGACAGCTAAGGAAGGAGATCTCTTCAATCATCATGCGGCGATTTCGCACTCGCTCCTTGAAGACAGCGTGCTATACGGGGCTATTTCCTTGCCAGTTTTTTGGCTTATCGTGCCGCGCATTCTGCTTTCGATAATTGTTGTATGGTTGGAGCGCCTGCGGCGAGAGCTGTATCGTCGTTCTCTCAAGGCGGGAGTCGCATGAGCCTTATAAATTACCAGCATCGTTGCCGTTTTATCTTGAAATCGTTACTATAAAATCGAGTATAGATAAAGAGTCTCTTACATTATTGCAAGGAGCCTTATAAGAAATGAAATTTGCAGAGCCACAGACTGCTGAAACAGAATCCAAGAAACCCGAAGAGTCTTTGAATGAGCGCTTCCTTAAGACCCGTACCGTGCTTCTCGTCGGTGAGATCGACAAGGATCTCTCAGAAAAGGTAGTGCGTCAGCTCTTATTGCTTGAAAGCATCTCAGAGGAGCCAATAACCCTGCTTATCGATTCTCCTGGTGGAGATGTTTATGCCGGATTCTCTATTTTTGATGTGATTAGATTCATAAAGGCACCAGTCAGGATTGTTGGTATAGGCCTTGTCGCTTCTGCGGCAGCGCTTGTTCTGATAGCGGTTCCTAAGGATCGACGCTTTGGTTTGCCAAATTCTTCATATTTGATTCATCAGCCATTATCTGGAATGAACGGTGTAGCGACGGATATAGAGATTCATGCTAAAGAGCTCGAAAGGACACGTTTGCATATCAATGAGCTGCTTGCGGAGGCGACAGGGCAAGCGCTGGAGAAAATTATAAAAGATACAGATAGAGATTTTTGGATGAACGCCCAAGAGGCGATGCAATATGGGCTTATTGGAAAAGTAATAATGTCCAGACAAGAACTCGGTTGATAAGTTGGGGCATTCCTTATCTGGGAATTATTGCTGATTTTTGTTTTTTGTGGTGGTTTTTAATTCTAGCGCCTCAATTTTTAATTCTGGTGTAGCAATCTTAATTCTGGCGCCAGCATTTTTTAATTCTAGCGTCCGTAGTTTTGAAGCGCCAATAATGCCGGATAGCGTCTTTCTTATAAGGAGGAAAGGTGCGTCCGGCATTTCTTTTTCTTTCGATGCTCGCAATGCTGGCGGTAGGCTGCCAGTGCTCTCTACCAGCTTTGCGGACAGATAGTGAGATCAATATCGTGTCATACAATGTGCACAATCTTTTCGATGCAGAGGAGAGCGGAAAGGAATATCCTGAATTCAGGCCTTCCAAAGGAAAGTGGACAAAAGAGCTCTATGCCAAGAGGCTCGAAAATGTTGTAGAGGCTGTACGGTCGCTTTCCAGCGCTGAGACTAGTGGGAGCAATCGTGGTTCGGATCCAGATATTCTATGTTTCCAGGAACTCGAAAACGAAAAGGTTCTTTTTGATCTTGCAGAGCACCTTGGCCATGGGAGACTCCGCTATTGGGCAATGAGTGGGCCTTTAGAGAGCATAATTCATATTGGTATTTTGTCGCGCTTTCCGATCGTAGCTGTTCATTCGCATTCGGTGATGGATGCATGGGGGCTTGGCATTTTGCGAGATGTGCTGGAGGTGGAATTCGAATGCGGCAGTGTGGGCAGAATGGTTATCTTCGCCTGTCATTGGAAGTCCAAGCTGGAAGGAGAAGCGGAGACGGAACCAGCTCGCCGGGCTGCAGCGGCATTGATTGCGAATAGAATACGTAGGCTCCAACAGGAACGACCTTCTATTCCTATAATTGTCTGTGGAGACTTCAATGAATCACCAGATGAATACCTCCGTGTAAACAGGTGTTATCCTACAGCGATCATGTGCCCTGACGTGGGAGCTCCACCCATGGCCATCGAAGGAGAGCCCCTTTGGGCTTCCGGCAGTCTAGATAACATCCAAAGTGCCGATCTTAATGAAAAAATAGTGCTCTACACTCCATGGGCGGAGCATCCCGACAAATTTAGCCTCGCCTATAGAGAAAAGCGCGAGCAATACGATGGTTTCTTGCTTAACAGAAGTCTAAAGGACGGTATTGGGCTGGAATACCGGGGTTTCTATGTCGCTGATGCTCCCATGCTATTCACTGCCGAGGGTGTTCCTCGCGAGTGGAGGGGAACTGAAGGATATTCCGATCATCTACCTGTTGAGCTTGTTTTTTCAGTAATTGAAGGCGCGCAATAATGGCTTTCTTTGGCTGCGCCGAGAATGAGGGCGCGCGATAATTATGTAAAAAGGCATTCATGCCGAATTACTTCGATGTTTCGAGACTTCCAGCCTTCGAGCTTTAGACCTTGGAGCTTTAGAAGTTTCGAACCATGGAACCTTCGTCGCGGAGAAAGAGGCATCCTTGTCATTGGTCAAAACATAAAGTAAATTCTATATTTGGAGGTATATATGGTTTCTGGAGTTGTGGCCTTGCTTCTTTTGCTGTTAGCGGTAATAGCTATTGTAGTTTTGACAGGAAAGTACAAAATAAACGCTTTCCTTGTGTTGATCGGCGTATCTTTTGTCTTTGGGCTTCTGATTGGGCTACCAGCTCTGGATGTTGTTGCGGGGATCAAGAATGGATTTGGGGGGACACTGACAAGCATAGGCATTGTGATAGTCGCAGGAACCATAATGGGCACAATACTCGAAAAAACCGGTGCAGCGCTTTCCATGACCAAGGCTATCCTTAAAGTTGTTGGCAAATCGCGTGCTCCTTTAGCCATGAATATAGCCGGTTACATAGTATCGATCCCAGTTTTTTGCGATTCTGGCTATGTGATTTTGAACCCACTCAACAAGGCACTTGCAAAGGAATCCGGGATTTCGATGGCAGTGATGGCTGTAGCGCTCTCTACAGGTCTATATGCGACTCACACTATGGTTCCGCCTACTCCAGGGCCTATTGCGGCAGCCGGAGCATTGGGTGCAGATTTAGGGAAAGTAATTCTCTTGGGCCTTATTGCGGCTATTCCAGCCTCTCTTTCTGGGCTTCTCTGGGCGACCAAGTTCGCAAAGAGATATGAAATCGAGCCCGAAATCCACGAGACTTATTCGGAAATAGTAAAGAAATTCGGCAAATTGCCGAATACATTTCTTTCCTTCTTGCCAATCGTGCTTCCGATTGTGCTTATTCTCTTAAAGAGCGTTGCGGAATTCCCTTCGAAGCCTTTTGGCAATGGCGATTTTCGTGTGTTTTTGTCTTTTATTGGTGATCCTGTAACTGCGCTTATCCTCGGTGTGCTTTGTTCCTTGCTTTTGGTTCAGAAAAATGAGATAAAGAATGCTATTTCGGATTGGATGGGAGAAGGAATAAAGGAATCGGCTATCATTTTGGTAATTACGGCAGCGGGTGGCTCTCTGGGCGCTATCATCAAGGCAAGCCCGATAACGGATTTCATCAAGACAAACATGGCGAGCATGCATCTAGGAATTTTGCTGCCCTTTATGATCTCCGCGGCTCTCAAAACCGCTCAAGGTTCGTCGACTGTGGCCATTGTTACCACTGCAGGAATTATGGCGCCTCTTTTGCAGACGCTCGGTCTAGATCCAGCTCTTACGACCATAGCCATCGGCGCAGGCTCAATGGTTGTTTCGCATGCAAATGACTCCTATTTCTGGGTGGTTTCCCAATTCTCGGGTATGCCTGTAAATATAGCCTATAGGGCCTACACCTCCGCAACGGCCGTGGAAGGAGTAGTAGCGTTCTTGATGGTGCTCGTATTGTCCTTGTTTGTTTAGTGAGATAATCTAAAAGGCCGATGAACAAATTCTATGCGAATATCTGCGAACGCTTTGGCCTTAATGCCTATGTTATGGGGGATTATCAAAAGGCAGAGAGTTGGTTTCGAAAGCTAGAGCAATCGGAACCAGACTCAATCCGCGTTTTGAGAAATCTCGGAGTTATTTCTCTTGCGCAGGGGAGATCGGAAGAAGCGGAACGCTATCTTTTAAGGGAAGAAAAGCTCTATGGTCCATCCTTCTATCGCCATTCGGCTCTTGGCGATCTTGCGTATGCGACCGGCAAAAGAAAAGAGGCGGCAAAGCGATATCGACTTGCGCTCAAAGCCCAGGAATGTGCCGAAGGCGGCAAGGCTTTCCACATGAGAGAATTCATAGAGCAGCGACTTGCGATGAGCGAAGATGAAGAGAGATTCGCCAATGCAATGAAAGCCATGGAGCTTTTCAAGAAAGCAGAGGAATTGAGAGAGTCGGGCGAACATTTGGAAGCTATAAAATATTTCATGGAATCCTTTGCTCTGGATGAGACAAACTGGCCTGCTCTCAACAATGCCGCCTCCATTCATCTGAACGCGCTTAAAAATCCTGGAGAGGCAGAACCCTTGTTTCGGCAAGCCTTCGAGCTCTCTCGTAGCCCTCAAGTAGCTAGGAATCTCGATCTCTGTATCCAAGCGCTCAAACAGAATCAGAAAAATCAGGGTCAGAAAAAACGATGGAGAGTGCGGGCATGAGGGGAAGCTTTGAGCGCTCCTTGCGCGCGGATGCAGAGGATATTTTTCGAGCTGCGGTAGATCGAGTTATGCCAAACCGGCTTTTTTCTTATTGTCTTTCGTTGGAAGGATCGATTCTGAGTCTTTACGATGGAGAAAAACCACAGGCCTATGATTTATCCAAATATGATCATGTGGTGATAGCGGCCTTTGGAAAGGCTTCGATTCCAATGGCAGCAAGTCTTGCATCGATTCTGGGCGAACGAGTTACAGAAGGGCTGGTGGTCTCTAAAGCCCCGGAAAGTGGACAGAGGTCGAGACTTTCTGAGGATATCGAAAATCTTTTCGCATCCCGATCGATAAGATCGGTCGAGGCAAGCCACCCCGTTCCGGATGAAAGGTCGGTTCAAGCTGGCAGGGAAATGCTCAATCTCGCTATGCGGGTACGAAAATGGGAAGAAGTCGGTGAAAGGACTCTTGTTTTTGTACTGGTCTCTGGTGGAGGGAGCGCTCTACTGACAGTCCCTGCATCGGGTATATCGCTCGAAGATAAAGCGGAAGCGACAAGGCTTCTATTGGCTTGTGGGGCTACAATTCACGAGATCAATACAGTGCGCAAGCATCTATCTTCCATAAAAGGCGGTCTCCTGGCAAAGGCTTTTTCTCCTTCGCGGATAATTGCACTCATCCTTTCGGATGTGATGGGCGATGATCTAGATACCATTGCCTCAGGTCCTACGGTTCCAGACACGAGCACTTGGCAGGATGTGAAATCGATATTCGATAGATATGCGCTATTGGACAAGCTGCCAAAGTCCATAGTTCAAGCCGTAGAGGATGGACTGTCTGGTATTAGGCCAGAAACTCCAAAGCCGGAAGATGCAATCTTCGATTTATGTTCGACAATGCTTGTGGGTACCAATTACCATGCTATTCAAGAGGCTGAACAGAAGAGCAAGGAGCTAGGCTACAATACTCTTGTGCTTGGAAGTCGCTTTTCTGGCGAAGCTCGCGAAATAGGCAAGGTTTTCCCTGGAATCGCCCAGGATATTATCCTGCATGGAGTTCCAGTTTGCGCCCCTGCATGTATCATTGCCGGCGGAGAGACGACGGTTACTCTCCGTGGCAAGGGTAAGGGAGGAAGGAATCAGGAAATGGCCCTCTCGGTGCTAAATGAGTTTGATCATTTTCCGCGCTCTATTCGCCCGGGTCTGGAAAGAACGCTCTTTTTATCGGCAGGTACTGATGGCAACGATGGGCCTACCGATGCCGCAGGAGCCTTTGCCGACTTTGAGACGCTCCAAAATGCGCATCGCCTTGGGCTAGATCTTTCGGAATTTCTGGCCAATAACGATTCCTACACTTTTTTTAATAAGGTTGGCGGCCTTTTTATGACCGGCCCGACCGGCACGAATGTATGTGACATTCAACTACTTATCGTGCGATAAATTATTCCTGGAGATTAATTATGAAGAGTGATCCGCAACTAAAACTAGCGGTTCTAATCGATGCAGACAATACTCAGCCTACCATTATCGATGGTCTTCTCGCGGAAATAGCTAAATATGGCGTTGCCAGTGTTAAGCGAATTTATGGTGATTGGACGAACCCGAATCTTAGAGGCTGGAAAGAAAGATTGTTAGAGTATGCTATCCAGCCCGTTCAGCAGTTTGCCTATACAACCGGCAAAAATTCTACAGACAGCGCGATGATAATCGATGCGATGGATCTCTTGTATACCGAAAACTTAGATGGCTTCTGCCTTGTGTCCAGCGATTCGGATTTCACGAGGCTTGCGGCAAGGCTCCGTGAGGACGGCAAGCTTGTACTAGGTTTTGGTCAGCGCAAGACGCCCAAGCCTTTTGTGGCAGCCTGCGACAAGTTTATCTATACCGAAATTTTGCAAGCCAGTGTCGGTGAAACCGAGGAAGGCCGAGAAAGCTCGCTTGAAAAGGAAAGCGGAAAGGGCTCCCCGCCCCAGGCTGACATAAAGAGCGATACAAAGGTGAAGGCTTTGCTGGCAAGCGCTGTAGACGAAGCCGCAGACGAGTTTGGATGGGCTTATCTCGGCGAAGTAGGAACCTATCTTGCAAATCGTCTCCCAGAGTTCGATCCACGCAACTATGGTTTTAGAAAGCTTGGCGACCTTATTAAGGCTGTAAATCTATTCGAGATCGATGAGCGCACTAACCCCATGGTGCCCGGAAAGCAAGTCTATCTCAGATTGAAACAGCGTGGAAAGAGCTAAAATTTGCGAAGCTAAGGAATCAGAGGAAGTTTAGCGCGATTCTGTATTCTCTCTGTACTCTCATGAGAGTCTTAAGCATTTTACATGGGCGCAGGAAAATTTTGTGGCAAAGCCAATCATCATTTGAGTTCAAAATAATATCGATTCATGATAGGATTTCATCATGCGAGCTCTGTCTTTTATAGCAACTAGTTTGATATTGGTATTTATACTGCTTGTAATCGTCTCGTGTTCGGGCCAGAAAAAAAATCGGCTTTCTTCTTTGCCTTCAGATATCCGTACTCAAGTAGAAGAAGCTCTTTCTGCGGTGCAATTTAGCGATACCGACCGAGAGCGAGTGCTAGATGCCATAAATAAGGACTCATCCGGCTTTGTGGTGCTTTTTCGTGAAGTATGCGAAGTGATGAAAAAAGATCCCGACCTTCTGTGTCGCGTTGACAAGCAGAAAGCCCTATCTGCCCAGTATGTGCCCATGGATCTTGTAGACTTAGATGGGGCTTTCCCATATATCGTATCCAAAAAAGGTATGAAATTGCGCAAGCCCGCGCAAGAAGCGCTTGTCCGGATGGCAGAGATGGCAAGCAAGGACGGGATTACCCTCGTTGTCTCCTCCGCATATCGCTCCTATGACTATCAGAAAACTGTATTTGAACAGAATGTCAATGAAATGGGGAGGGCTGAAGCTGAGCGTGTATCCGCAGTTCCCGGAATGTCTCAGCATCAGCTTGGCACTGCCGTGGATTTTGGATCCATAAGCGATGAATTCGCGGGTAGTGTGGCCGAGCGCTGGCTTGCATCGAATGCAGGAAAATTTGGCTTTTCGCTTTCCTTTCCGAAGGATATGGAGAATATAACCGGCTATAAATGGGAGAGCTGGCACTATCGCTATATTTCGCTGCCTGCCGTGGAACTGCAGGAGCGTTTCTTTCTAGGTATTCAGCAGTATTTAATTGAATTCCTAGCAGCCTTACCGAATTAGCTAAAAACAATTTGCCCGAGGATATCCGCCACTGCGTCCTCCTTGTTTGTCTTTGTAGACACAAATCGCGCAGCCAAACGCACTTCTTCCGCAGCGTTCGCTGGAGCGCAGCCCCACCCAGCTCGCTGAATCATATGTAGGTCATTTCGCGCATCACCGATTGCCAGAACCGACTCCATGCCTAGCCTGAGGCGTTTGGCCAGACGATCAAGCGCGGCGCCCTTATTAGCGCCCTTGAGCAAGATCTCAAGGAAGTAGGGCTTAGAGGTTACGATTTCGGCCTGAGACCCGATATGATTTTTTAATTCCTCGTAGAGGGATTCGATGCGGTCAGGCTCTCCTCCAATCAAGATTTTGGTCTGATCCTTACTGAGGAAAGCATCCATGTCATATATTATTTCAATAGGCAGTCCGGATAGTTGATGATCCAGGATCGCCCACTCGTTCATGCGATTGCAATAGATTGTACCTTCTATATATATCTGCCAAGAAAAACCCTGTTGTTCAATTTGCGTTGTAACTCTTCTGCAGAATTCCGCAGGCAATTTAAGCTCTTCGAGCAGCTTGCCTGTGCTTGCTTGTATGAGCTGGGCCCCGTTAGATCCTATAAGATAATCTCCTCGCCGTTGAATAGAGAGCTCCTCAGCGTAGCGGCGCATCGAAAAATAGTTCCGCCCTGAAGCGAGCACAATATGAATACCCATGCTTTCCGCGCGTTGGAGGGCGCTTTTATTCTCTTGCGAGATTGAGAGGTCAGTGCGCAACAGCGTGTCGTCGAGGTCGAGCGCTATAAGTTTTATTTGTGCTTTATGATTTGATCGATCCATGGCTCCTATTTAACCATGGGAGCGCCGTCTTTTGAAATGGGGCGCGTGCTTTGGCCTTGAAGAGAGGCAATAATCTAGCATGGCATGAAGTCTTGAAGTCTATGATTAGTGAGCGCAATGAAAAAAGTACCCAATGCAATGAGAATCGTGCGCGCAATGAAAATCGCGCCCTATGCAAGGAAAATCGCGCCCCATGTAATGAAAATGTGCGCCCTATGCAATAAGAATCCATTGCCTAGGACTTCACCTTTGTGTGCGCTTGAAGTAGGCTAACCTCAATGACTTCGTACAATCAAGAAGATTCGCATAAGCAAGAGAATTCGTGCGGGCAAGAGAATTCGTACGAGATCGCCGGGTTCTCGGAGAATACTGCTACCGAGCTTTCCTCGCAGGCTTCATCAAAAATGGTCAGAAATGCGGGCAAACTTTCGCTCCTTACCTTTGTTTCGCGCGTACTGGGCCTAATCCGCGAGATGACCAAGGCGCGCTTTCTTGGAACTGGTATTTATTCGGATGCCTTTACGGTCTCTTTCATTATCCCCAACTTTCTTCGTCGCCTCTTTGCCGAAGGTTCGGTCACTGTAGCTTTCATCCCTACATACAAGGGTTATCTTTACGCCCAGAAGGATAGCGAAACGCGCGAATTCCTATCTGCAAGCCTCACGGTTCTAAGCATCTGCGTTACGATCGTGGTGGCAATAGGAATTGCCTTTACGCCTCTAATTGTGAAGCTGTTTGGTTCAGACCCCGTGGAAACCGCAATCCTAACGCGCATTATGTTTCCTTTTCTTGCATTTGTTTCTTTTGCCGCCCTTCTGCAAGGAATTTTGAATGCTCACGAGATCTTTGGCCCTTCTGGATTTGCTCCTATTCTATTCAATGTCTGTTTTATTGTGGTGCCGTGGATTCTGGGGGATCGTCTCGGTAATCCAGCTCGATCGATGGCCATTGGTGTCGTAATAGGTGGTCTAGCCCAAGCCTTAGTTCAGCTCCCCGCAGTATTGCGGCTGGGTACTCATATAGGGTTCATGAATCCAATCCGAGCCTTCAGGAATCCAGGAATGCGTAAGGTTTTTGCTCTCATTGCGCCAACAATTCTCGGCATGGCCGCTTATCAGGTCAACGACCTTGTAAGCACCGCATACGCTTCGCGCGCTGGTGTGGGGGTAGCATCTAGCCTTCAGTATTCTCTGCGCCTTCAAGAGCTGATCTTAGGCATCTTTGCAGTCTCCGCTGGAACCGTGCTTCTGCCTCGCTTGGCGGATACAGTGAGGCATGGGGATTGGGCAGAGTATTCCAAGACACTTGGCAATACAATGCGATCTTTGCTTTTGCTTACCGTACCCGTGGCGGTTTTTTCCATGGCATTTACGGTGAGGATAGTAACGCTACTTTTCAAAAGCGGCGATTTTTCCGATGTCTCGGTTCAGCTCACTGCGAGCGCTTTTTTCTGGCACCAAACTGGCCTTGTATTTATTGCAATGAATAGGCTGATCGCCCCAGCCTTCTATGCTCGAAGTAATACCAAAACACCTACATGGGCGGGAATAGCGAGTTTCGCTGTAAATATAGTTCTTGTCCTACTGCTAGCTTTTAGATTTCAAGGCCCGGGAATAGCATTCGCGCTATCCTTTTCTAGTGCTGTAAATACTATCTTGCTGGTGTGGGCGCTTATCAAAGATAGCATCCAAGGTATAAGGAACGAATTATGGCTCTCTCTAAAATATATGCTAAAAATGTTGCTGTTTTCGGCTATCGCTATTGTGCCAGCGATCTTTGTGGATAAGGCTGTGTCTAAAGTGGTTGCGGAATCTGGCTCGAGGCTCGTATATGCAGGTCTTCCTCTTGTAACTTCGACGCTTGTATTTGCAGCTATCGGTATCGCTTTGCTAGTG
>MWDY01000262.1 GCA_002070755.1 Spirochaetes bacterium ADurb.Bin110
CATCCTCTCTAATGCTCCTTCAACTTGAAGAAATACAAATGGAAGGAGGTACATGCTTTCGATTACAATGATGCCCCCCATGCTCATAATATCAATTGGGGCTTTCTCCAAGTTAAAGATAGAAATTATAAACTTGTTCAGGTATCCAGACCGCGGTGATAGCAATACTTTCCATGCAAGTGCACCAATGAACGAAGGAAGCATAAATGGCACAAGAAAAAGTGCTTTCATTGTATTCTTGAAGGGCAAATCGGTACGTGCAACCAACCAAGCAAAAAAGGTCCCAACCGCTGTAGAGAGAAGTGTAGTGCCGGCTGCGATTATGAATGAGTTCAAGAGTGCATTGTAAGTGTTTGGATCAGACAGAACCTTGACAACCCCTGCAATATTGAACTTTCCATTTTCAAAAAAGGCTGTAAGAAATATAAGCAATACCGGCACTGCTACAATTACAACGAGGATCAAAATAGAGAAAATAAGTATTACAGTAGATACATCTATTTTTTTTAGCGATTTTGATAAATCCTTCATTGTTGTGTCACTCCTTCTGAGTTGAACCATTTGGGTTCGTGAACTGAAAGAAACACCTTCTCTCCTGGCTCGAGAATGAGATCAGCTGCAAGTGCATCATCGGTAAGAGCCTGTGCACGGATTGGAATACCCTGGAAATCAAAGAGATAGTCGACAATTGGACCGAGAATGGTTACGCGGGTCGCTATAGCAGGAAAATCAGCCGAATTCCCTTTCCTTTCAATTTGCACATCCATAGGTCTAAATCCAAGAGTCCCTTCCTTTCCTTCCATAGATGATGGCGCAACAAAAGGAAGCTCCACTGTCTTATCCTTTATTTTTACAGATGCAAAATGCTCTGAGACTTTGATGGAGATGATGTTCGAAATACCTAAAAACTTGAAAACGAATATATCTATGGGATGGGTGTAGATTATTTCAGGTGTATCGATCTGGTGTATCCTGCCAGCTTCATCCATTATGGCGAGTCTATCGGATAGAGCCATCGCGACTTCCTGATCATGAGTTACATATAGGATCGTTGCTCCAGTCGCCTTCTGGATTTCTTTGATTTCAAAGCGCATCTCCTCACGCAGATTCGCATCGAGATTAGTAAGCGGCTCATCGAGAAGAAGTATCTCAGGACGCATAACCAAGGCGCGTGCAAGTGCGACGCGCTGCTGTTGCCCTCCAGAAAGTTGGTAAGGAAAACGCATCTCATAGCCATCCAGGTTCACAAGCGCTAATGCATTATGAACCTGCTTTGCTATGTCGCTCTTTGTAAGTCCAGCTATTTCTAAGGGATATGCGACGTTGCCATATACTGTCTTGTGTGGCCAGACTGCGTAATCTTGAAAGACAACACCAATCTTCCGTTCTTCTGGCGCTAGAGCATGATGAGCATCAGCTACTTTAGTATCGCCAATAAAAACTTCGCCTGCGTCTGGTGTTTCAAAACCTGCGATCAATCGTAGTATGATCGTCTTTCCGCAACCAGAAGGCCCTATTATTGTAAAGCACTCTCCGCTTCTGATATGAAGGTCGAATCGATCCAAGACTATATGATCGCCAAATGCCTTTTTGATCTGTTGCAATTTCAGATCAGCCACTCTGTTCTCCTTTCAATAAGGGAATCTAAAGAAGGCTGTGGAGCGGAACAACCCGCTCCACAGCCGAAAGATAGCCCGCTAGGAATACGGCCTTTCTTTGATAGCTATTTGCTCTGCATAATTGAAATGAATTTGTCAATAGTTGCCTGCTTTTCATTCATGAGCTTTAAATAATCGATCTTTATAGAGCGCTTGACCGCTTCATCAGGTGATACAAGCCCCACTCCTTCGGCTATCGAAACATCGCGCCTTATAGGTAGTGTGTAATTATTTGCTATAATTGTTTGGCCATCTTTAGAAAGCAAAAAATCGACAAAATTCTGTGCCGCTGAGAGATTTCGTGTCCCCTTGAAGATTGCAACTGGACTTGGAATTACTAGCATTTGTCTTGGATAGGCAAAACCCAGTGGTGCACCAAGTTTTATCTTATCGATAGTAATGTAATCTACGCCAATACAAGCAAGAAGATCCCCTGCCGCAGTGTCATCCACCACCTGGCCTGATCCTTCGCCCATCTTTGCGCCGTTCGCGCGCAATTTTTGTATGAAATCCCACCCAAATGTATCTACTAGCATAGCCACAGAGACCATTGCTGTGCCTGAAAGAGCAGGATTCGCAATTCCAAACCCGTTCTTGTATTCTGGCGTAAGAAGATCGGTCCACTCTTTTGGTGGTGTCTTTATCTTGTTAGTGTTGTAGGTAATCCCAAGTGTCCCCAATCTAGCAGGTGTGAATTCATAATCTGGATCGAAAAGAGGACTTACAACATTCTTTGCTTCGGGCGATTCATAGCGCTGGAGGATCCCTTCCTTCTTCATTGAATAGAAATCCGGAACTTCGCTTGTCCATATTACATCGACGGCAAGCTTGCCAGACTGACGCTCAGCAGCGATCTTAGCCATTATTTTGCCGGCCCCAGCTGAATAATAATCAAGAGAGACATTGGGATATTTCTTTTCGAATCCTTTCTTGAGATCTCCAATGAGCGTCTCTTTCATCGATGTATAGACCATCAATTTTTCTTTTTTCTGAGCAAAGACAGGTGTCGTCAGAATAGACAAAATTAAGAAAATGAACACCCATTTTCTCATAATAGACCTCCTATTGATCGAATGAGATTGTGCGTCTAAAGGCGCTTATAGAACTATAGTTTTGGGCTGTTTGGGCGAATTAGCAATGAGTACTTTGGTACTTCTTTCGAAATTTTGTGATTAATGTTACGAATTGTTCTCTGATAATCCGAGAGTCTCTTCAATAAAATCGAGACTGGTGTTCACAGCAGCGCGTGCCTTAGTAGACAAAGCAGGCAGGATACGTGCCATCGATATCTGCGCAAAATAAATTCTAGTACCTTGTTCGGCGCATTTTTCGCAAGCTGAGACCACTTCGGCATCGTGACTTGATGTATCACCTCGATTGAGAGCTTCAAAAGCTCCATCGAGAAGACGATAGCTCCAGTCGGGAACAAATGTCGCATGCCCCTTACCAGAATAATAGTTGGCTGGAGCGGCAGATCTTATAAGTGCTTCTTCGATCCTTATTTGGCTTCCGGAGAGCTTCGCTGTTTCTTGTTCGACTATGAGTTGTATCGGTATTCTTGTACTTGGATTGGTAGCCAAGATAACAAAAGGGCAATTCTCCGAAAGAGAAGCAATAATAGCCGCTCGAATCATGGCTGCATCGATCTTGATTAGAGGTACGCATAGCCTGGGAGCTATGATATCGACTGCAGGCGAGAGCGAAGAACAACTCAGCACAAGTCGCTCTGCTCCAGCTTCTATGAGGCTTGCTGCAAGCCAAACTATACGTCTTTCCACACCCTCGGTTACGCCCTCTCCTTTGGCAAGCTCAACTATAAGAGATTCATCTAGGGCATGAAGAATACTTAACTTCGAAAGGAAAGGTGAAACAGCTTCTTCGATCCAGGGAAGGACAAGGCGAGTCGAGTGGATAAATCCAATTTTCATAATTTTTCTCTCCAAGGATTAAAAGCTCAGATATCAAAAGAGTTTGCATTTCCAGCGATTCATGTATTGCTGGAAAATGTGTCCATTTTTTGGCCACCTTCTTCCAAAAGAGGTATCCCATAAGGTCCATCGGCAAGGTAGGCTAGCCGGCAACGGCCACTTCTGATGTCTTCGATAGTAAATCCATGCCGATCCAAGAAATCATTTATAGATTTCTCAATGATTTTCGGTATGAAATAGACGCCACAGGCGCTCCGAAAAAGAGCAGAATCGATCTCACAAGGTATTTCTGAAAATTCCTTTCTCGATAGCATCATATTATAGCCATCTATGCCAGGCAAATCGCGCCAATGTCGATTGTCGAGCTGAGGCGCATAGTATATAAAATCTTC
>MWDY01000263.1 GCA_002070755.1 Spirochaetes bacterium ADurb.Bin110
AACTAGCTTTTTCTCGGATTCTTTAGCTAGCAGTTCGTAGAAATCTTTAAGATCGCTGATGTTCTTGTTATTGATCTTGGTAATAATATCACCACTCTGCAGGCCCATTGATGCTGCTGGAGATTTTGCAAGAACATCGACAACAAGAGCTCCTCGTACTCCGCTGGGTATTTTTTTCTGATCTACAGAGTCCGATTTGAGTGAAATAACAGTCACACCTGGGAATATGTTGGCATTGTTCGAAGCGATCGTATTGTCCCTAAGCTCGATTTTTGTGCTTGCAGTCATCACAATTCCGCTTCGGATGAACTCCAATTTAGCCGTAGAACCAGGTTTGATGTCTCCAACTACCCTTACCAGCTCATCCGTGCTCTGAATTGTCTTCCCGTTGATGGCTGTAATGAAATCTCCAGGCAAGATTCCAGCCTTATCTGCTGGACCATTAAGGAAAATATGGCTTATAAAAGCACCCTTCTTGCCTTCGAGGCCGAGTTCTTTAGCACTGGCCTTGTCTTGAGAGATATTGGAGAGACTTACACCTAGCCAGCCATATTTAACAGTCCCATTTGTTATAAGGTCATCGATCGCATCTTTTACATTATTGATAGGAATAGAAAAACCGAGGCCCACTGATCCTCCGCTTGGGGATGCAATCCATGTATTTATGCCTATAACTTCCCCGTTAATGTTTACAAGAGCTCCACCGGAATTGCCTTTGTTAATTGCCGCATCGGTTTGAATAAAATCATTGATATTCTCTTCCGGACCTCCGGTTCGCCCTAATGCGCTGATAATACCGGCTGTAACTGAGGCAATATAACCGAAAGGGCTCCCAACTGCGACTGCCAAATCTCCAACCTGTAGTTTCGATGAATCGCCAAGCTTTGCAATCGCGATGTCAGAATCATCTGTCTCGAATTTTACAAGAGCTATGTCTTTGCGTTCATCTGATCCAACGAGCTTACCTTCATATTCGCGGCCATCGCTCAACTTTACCGTAATCTTTGTGGCATTCCCCGCTACATGATGATTGGTCAAGACATAGACTGTCTTCCCTGTCCTCCGCACTATTACGCCGGAACCGAGGCCTTCTTGGGGCTGGAATTGATCTAGATAAGGACTATCAGGTCCAAAGAAAAAATAAAAAGGGAATGATGGCGTTTGTTGCTGAGTTTGCTGACCACCCTCAACCACATCCAGCTCTACGACCGCAGGAAGCACAGTCTTTGCGATGTTTCGCAGCGCATTCTGCACCGATTCTGCAGTCTCTATTGAAGCTTCAATGTCGGGGCTGCTTATCATGGATGGACTCTCGGCTTTGACTATCGGAAGAGAAGAGCCTCCTGATGTTGGCGCCCTAAATAGAAATGCGAGGCTAAATCCTATCACTATTCCTAGGACAACAAGATTCGCGACGAAAAAATTCCGTGAATACAATTTCTTTCTTAAAGACATGGTCGATATCCTCCGTTATTTGGCAGAGTATTTGTAACCTGTATCCAATATAATAAAACTCCACTCTTCCATGAACTCTAAAATAGATAAAAAATTAGAAAAAGAAATGAAAAGATATTACCATTTAGTTAGAACTTCGTGTCCCGAATCAGTTATTAGAACAGTATGCTCAAAGTGAGCTGAAAGCGAACCATCCATCGTTACAACTGTCCAATCGTCGTCGAGCACACGGACATCGCTTGTGCCTATATTGATCATAGGCTCGATTGCTACGACCATTCCTGGCATTAGCCTCGGATTGGGGCCTGGCGAGACATAGTTTGGAATCTGAGGGTCTTCGTGGATCTCTAATCCAACTCCATGACCGCAATATTGTCGCACCACTTTGAATCCATTCTTAGTTGCATGGGAAAAAACAGCCCTAGAGATATCCGAAACTCGCGCATGAGGCTTTACTTGTTCTATTGCAAGCTCAAGACTTTCTCTCGTTACTTTTAGCAATTTTTGCGCTTCCTGAGCTATGCTTCCCACAGGTAATGTGATAGCTGCATCGGAGAAGTAACCATTTAGGTTGATACCACTATCTATGCCAACTATATCGCCTTCATAGAAAGGCTTATCGTTAGGTATGCCGTGTATGACCACCTCATTAACAGAAATACAGAGGGTAGCAGGATAGCCCTCATAACCAAGAAAAGCAGGCTTGCCTCCATGTCTTATTATAAAATCATGGGCAAATCTGTCCAAATCCTTGGGCGTATTACCAGGTTGCACCTGAAGCTTTAGCTTCTCATAGAGCAAAGAAAGCAAATCACAGGATGATCGAATTCCCTCGATTTGCCTTTCATTTTTGATTCGAATCATTGGGTTATCCGAAAAAGTCCTTTCTTATGCCATCTAGCACACCATTAATAAAACGGTAAGATTCTTCACTGCCGTATTCTTTTGCAATTTCAATCGCTTCGTCGATGCTGATCTGTGCTGGAATATCCTGTTGATATATTAGGCTGTATGTTCCAACTCTTAGAATGGCAAGATCAACTTTTCGAAGTCTCTCGAAGGTCCAGTGTTCAAGATGTTTTTTTATTAAATCATCGATAGAATCTATTTGTTCAATAGTCCCGATTATCAGCAATTTGGCAAAATCGAGAATCTCAATTTCATAGCGTGCTTTTTTGTCCTCATCGAGCCACTCGAAAGATAATATATCCTCAAGCTCTTGATGGGACATGTCCCAGGCATATATAGCCTGCACTGCAAGAATTCTTGCCTTTCTTCTCGAAGCCACCTGAATCGTCCCTTACCAATTTAAGTTTTCCGAATAAATCTTTATAGTTGCTTCTTTGCGCAGTACTTCGATGAGATCCGCTTCAGCCTTGTTCAAAAAAGCTTGTTGTTTCTCGGAGGCAAGCTGAATAGCAAGGAACTCCTGCACTGTCAAATTCTGATTTCCTGGAACTGGATCTGAGAGTGTCAGCTGCTTTTGAGGCAAAAATTCGTTGACACGGACAATCCTGTAGCCCACTTGCGTTTCGATAACAGGAGTAATCTCGCCCACGTTTGCTTGAAAGGCCGCGTTGAAGAATTCATCGCCAAATATCGATTTGCTCTGTTGAGTCTTTTCTAGATACATAGATGGAATTGCCTTGTATCCAGCTTGATCGCTAGCGCGAAGCACATATTCATCGAATTTTGCAGGGTTAGATTTAAGAGAAACCGAGATCGAGTTCATAAGCTCTTTTGCCTTTGTTATCTCAGCGCTACTTTTCCCCTTAGTGTCCACATAGATTACGCTGATTCTAATTGTGTCGGGTCTAACAAGCGAAGCTTTCGCTAGATCATAAGCTCTCAAGATTTCATCTGCTGTCGGCGTCTTGAGTGCAACTTTTAGCTCATCTTGTCTCTTGGTCTGAATATAGGTCTCGAAAAGCAATCGTTGACGAACAAAGGTAGCAGGATCTACAAATACGCCTGAAGCGCGAAGTGATTTCTCTAGGTCAGCATCTGTAGCGCTTGTACCTAACTGAGATCTGAGCTGTGATAGCGCAGCATTTACCTGAGCTTCCGATATCGAGATCTTTTCGCGCTCGCAAAACTGCAAGAACAGCATGCTATTTATTCTTGCATCGAGAACATCCTTTCTTTGATCTAATGTCAACTTTACACCTACGGAATTCTCTAGCTTTTCAACATCAGTGCGTAACTGGCGAACTGAAATAACCTCTTGCTTTACAAGTTTTATTGTTGCTGCTGGTTTGTCGATACTGGTCTGTGCAAAGGCTGAGATTGCTGTAAACAGAAAGATAAAAAAACAAGTTGCTATTCTCTTCATATCATTATGCCCACTCTCAATGTTATTTATTCACAAGCACTATACTGTGCTGGTCAGTATACTCTATCTTGCGCAACCTGCTGCTCAAGCGCACGCTGAAGTTTTGCTCGCAATGCATCAAAGCCAGCAAGCTTGGGATAGATCTGAGATATTTGCATCAGAGTTTCTGCAGCTCTGTCTGCCTCTCCTCTATGTATTAAGATTTCGACCTTTTTTCTAAGATATTGCGCAGTCTCCCTTGGAGAAATCCCTAATTCGATCGCTTCATCTAGCCTATCCAAATAATCGTCATCATCTATCTTTCCAGGCAATTTTTGCAAAACAAGCAACCTAAATTGAAGAGCGACAACATCAAAGTAGTACCGAAACCAGGGCTTTTCCAGTTCCATTTGTATAACCTTCTTGTAGATCTGGTAAGCCTTGATATATTTGCCTCTCTTTTCATATTCTTCTGCAATGCAGTACTCGCAATCCATGGCTTCACCGCGCTCGAGCCAACGCTCAAGCCGGAAATCTTGAAAGCTCTTACTTCTTTCATAGATCCATATTGCTTCCTCCTCGAAACCATGCAGAAGGTCAAAAACTATCAGTTTTGCCTGGCTTTGAGGATCGTCTGCTCGCATTCTAAGAAATTCACGATAATCAAATCCTTTATTCTCCTTCTGCTGCCTTTGAAGCTCTCTATCGTAGCTCCTTCTCTTTTCAGCATCGGATAATATCTTATACGCCTCGAGGATAAGCCTCATAGCTGATTCACGGAGCGTTGCAGGTGACTCCTCAGACCTCGCTTTCCCTGTGGAATAATACATATCTGGGTGGAGACGCTTTGCTTGTCTTCGAAATGCGCTTCTTATATCCTTTGGACTTGAATCCGGTTCTACACCAAGAATCTCATAATAATTTTTCATTGCTCATCCGCGTTTCAAAGGAACCTCCGCGATTATATGAATCGCAGTATCGATATTGGAAAAAACTTCGCCTTGTACGATCACCAGGCCCTCGTGCTCTAGTGCTTCCATGAATTTCTTAAGTGTACGATCTGATCTGAATCCTCTTTTTTGCACCATAGCAAGACAGCGTTTCCCCACTAGATCTCCAGATTTTGCAAGATCCTGAGCAACTGAGGACAAGAGACCACCAAACATACCCTTTGGTTCTGTTACAAAAATAAGGAAATCAAAGGAGCCAAGGCTATAGGAATACTCTGATGTCAGAATTGAATCATGACCCTTCTCTTTCAATGAATGCAGCATTGCATTAGAAACTGAATAAAGTCTTCTTGATCCAATAGCATTTATTCCAATTCGCATAATAATTAGAAAACATCCATATGAATTAGCTAGTTACGTATCGAATACGCAATTTCACACTAATTCTTCATAGAATAAAACCATGGAACAACACACTTCCATGCCTTCCTTTGGCTTCCAGCCTTTAGAATTAAGCAGGAAAAGAGCTATTTAGCCGCGGGTGTATTAGGCTCCTCAGGTTGGGCTGTCTGGTCTGGTGGCGCAAGCTGACTTTGGACAGACTTATCCCCATCACCCTGGGAATTCCACCATTCACTGGTCGCTGTTTGGGTAGACTCTTGTTCTACTACTTTTTGGATATTCCCTGTTGAAGACTTATTCAATATTGCAAGGGAAAACGCGATGACAAAGAATAGACCGCCAAGCACATAAGTTATCCGGACCACAATATTCGATGTCCTAGAACCAAAGGCACTCTGAGCACCGCTTGCAAAAATCCCCCCTATTGAATCAGATTCTTCATCTTGAATAATCACAAAAAAGATAAGCAGGAGGCATACAATTACAAAGATAACAAGCAGCAATATGCTGAAGAAACCCATTCTCTCTCTCCAGTTGCAAGTTCATTTGACTGCAGAAAAAAAGCTTTTCAGGGATATTCTCAATCCGAAAAGTCATACTAGCGCAAAGTTTCCATTGAAGCAATACCTCACAGATAATTTAAGAATCAACGGAATTTAGCTATAGGCACAAAGCTTTCGGCCTTGAGGCTTGCACCTCCTACTAATGCGCCATCGATATTCTTCTTTGCCATAAGAGTGGCGGTATTTTCAGGCTTTACGGAACCACCATATTGTATAACTATGTTTTTCGCTACATCGGAGCTATAAAGTTCAGCCATAACTTGACGGCAAAAGGCATGTACAGCATCGGCATCTTCGGGTGTAGCGGTTTTTCCTGTGCCAATAGCCCAGACAGGCTCATAAGCAATGGTAACATTGGCAAGCATAGAGGAATCAACCCCTTTAAGTCCTTCAGTCAACTGCCGTTGTATTACATTCTCTAGAATGCCCTGTTCGCGCTCCTCGAGCGTCTCGCCAACACAGAGAATTACTTCCAGGTCATGCTTTAGTGCAAGCTTCACCTTTGCATTTATAAGCGCATCGCTTTCGCCATAAGTATGTCTGCGCTCTGAGTGCCCTATTATGACCACTCGAACTCCAAGGTCCTTTAGCATAATCACTGAGATCTCGCCAGTGTGAGCTCCACTCTCCTCGGGGCCCATATTCTGTGCTCCAAGCAAGATATTGCTGCCCCTTAAAACCTGAGCAACCGAATACAGCGCCGTAAATGGCGGCGCAATCATGAGTTTCTCTTGGCAATCTGCTAATCTTTCTTTCAGTTCAGATGCCAGTTCAACAGCTTCTGGCACGGTCTTGTGCATTTTCCAGTTGCCTGCAATAAAATAGCGTTTCATTCTTTTATTTCTCCCTCGACATGATGCTGGTATAGAGCTGTCCTCGCTTAACTAGAGAGATGCAGCCTTAGTTCATGAATACTATACTTATCGATTTTTTTGGTAAAGCTATGGCGCTTTATACCCAAGAGAGTCAGGGTGACTCTCCTCACCTCCAGCTCTTTCCTCTATTATTCGCTTTGTCTGAATAGCTGACAGTACTTCTTCAAGAGCGCTGACTCTTTGCATAAGCTCGCCAACGCGCTGTCCAATTACATCTGGAATTCTTTCATGGTGAAGATCTGGCTTGTCTTGGGCAGTATGAGGGATATTTCGCCTAATTGCCTGACCTGGTATCCCAACGACCACTGAATTGGGTGGAGCATTCTTTACCACCACAGCGTTAGCTCCAATTCGCGAATCATCGCCAATGCTTATATCTCCTAGAATCTTTGCTCCTGCTCCAATAGTAACTCTATCTCCAATAGTAGGATGGCGCTTTTTCTTTTCGAGAGAAGTACCTCCAAGAGTGACTCCATGATAAATCGTTACATCTTTGCCTATTATCGCGGTTTCACCTATCACGACTCCCATGCCATGATCGATAAAAAAGCCTGAGCCAATCTTAGCCGCAGGATGAATCTCAATACCCGTAAGAGATCTTGTAATACTCGACAAAATACGAGCAGCGAGTTTAGATCCTCGACTCCACAAAAAATGAGAAAATCTATGGCTCCATAGCGCATGCAAACCTGGATAGGTAAGCAATACCTCTATTCTTGTCCTGGCTGCTGGATCGCGCTGGAGAACGGTTTCAATATCTGCCTTGATTATTCTTAGAAGCGATGGCTTCTTGCCTGAAATATCTATTTTCATTTAAAATCCTTTACAATCTCTGTCCTCTATACTTCTCTTTATTATTAAGCCTTCGAATCCGAAAAGAGCGGTGTAGAAAGATATCGTTCCCCACTGGAAGCAAGGATCCCCACAATCAGTTTTCCTCTGTTTTGAGGTCGAGAAGCAAGCGCGAATGCACCATAGATGACGGCTCCTGAAGAAATCCCGACTAGCAATCCTTCTTCCTTTGCAGCACGTCTAGCCATGAGATAAGCATCTTCATCGCCGACAGCTATTACTTCATTGTAGATCGATGTGTTTAGTATCGATGGTACGAAGCCTGCACCGATTCCCATGATTCCATGAGACCCAGGAGATCCGCCGGAGAGCACTGGAGACCCCGCAGGCTCTACTGCGATAATTTCTAGCTCGGGTTTTATTTCTTTCAATGCTTCACCTATTCCAGTGATCGTCCCTCCCGTTCCTACTCCTGCAATTACCATATCGACCTTTCCATCGGTATCTCGAAGGATCTCTTGTGCTGTGCTAGACCTATGAGCATCAGGATTAGCGGGATTCTCGAATTGCATAGGCATGAAGTATTGATTTGGATAAATCGATAATAGCCGCCTAGCCTCAGCAATGGATCCAGACATCCCCTGCCTCTCCGGCGTTAGAATCAGCTCTGCTCCATAGGCTTTCATAATGGCTCGGCGTTCGAGCGACATTGATTCAGGCATAATAATCAGGCATTTATAACCGCGTACAGCCGCAATCATGGCTAGCGAAATGCCCATATTGCCGCTAGTCGGCTCTAGAATGGTCATTCCAGAATGCAATTGCCCATTTTTCTCGGCTTCTAGCACCATGGAAAGCGCTGCCCTATCTTTTACAGAATGGCCTGGATTCTCGAATTCAAGCTTTGCTGCTATCTTGCACGGCAAGTCCTTGCCAAGCTTATTAAGATAGAGCATCGGAGTATTGCCTATAAGCTCTGTGATATTCTCATATATACGCATTCTTAGACTCCTTTGGTAAATCTATGACAGCCGCCATCATTAATAGTCGATGTTTAACCGCGCCTAACTCGATCATAAACAACACATATAGAAAAACAGCCACCCTTTCGGGCGGCTGCTATATGCTTACTCAACCGAAAGGGTGGCCTATTTCTTTTCGAGACATGCAATGCCAGGAAGTACTTTGCCTTCGAGGTATTCTAGAGATGCTCCGCCGCCGGTCGAAACATGGCTCATTTTGGAAGCAAGTCCAAATTTGTTGACAGCTGCAACCGAATCGCCTCCTCCCACAACCGTAAGAGCTCCCCTCTCTGTTGCTTCCGCAACGAGTTTGGCAACCTCTTCTGTGCCTTTTGCAAAAGCATCGAATTCAAAAACCCCAACAGGTCCATTCCATAGGATGCTATTTGCATCTTCGAGAGTCTCTTTATAGAGGGCTAGTGTTTTTGGACCGATGTCGAGGCCAATGAGATTATCGGGCAAAGCTTGCGAGTCCACGATGATAGGCTTTGCATCGGGTGCAAAATGGTCAGCGGCAATATGATCTACTGGAAGAACTACTTTGACATCTTGCGTTTCAGCTTTCTTGAGAAGCATATTTGCTGTTTCGAGAAAATCGTCTTCCACCAGACTGTTTCCTATAGTCACTCCTATTGACTTGAGAAAGGTGAAGGCCATGCCTCCTCCGATTATCAAGGCAGAAGCATTCTTCAGTAGATTCTCCAGTACGCCTATTTTTGAGGATACCTTTGCTCCTCCGATAATTGCCACCATCGGTTTGGGAGGATTATGGAGCATGGGCTCAAGATTTGCCACCTCTTTTTCCATTAATAAGCCACCAACTGCTGTTGGTACAAACTTAGCAATCGTCGCTGTGCTGGCATGAGCTCTATGAGCCGATCCAAAAGCATCATTTACATATATTTCACCATAGGATGCAAGCTCTTTTGCCAATACTTCTTGCAATGCTGGATCTTTTGCCGTTTCTTCTTTATGGAAGCGTGTATTCTCGAGCATTGCCACTGATCCAGCAGGAAGCGCATCGATTGCGGCTTTTTGACCAAAACAAGATGGTAGAAAGACCACTTCGATACCAAGAAGCTTAGAAAGGTAATCTGCGACAGGTTTCATACGGTGCTTACTGGCGAAGTATTTTTCCAGATCGAAAGGTTTCCCTTCTTTATCGGCTTTTTCTTTGGCTTTAGCTGCATCTTTTTCCGGATCTCCAAGATGAGACATCAGAACCAGACTCTTTGGCTTTTGCTCAAGGATATACCTTATAGTTGGCAGCGCAGCCACAATACGCGTATCATCCTGCACAATCCCATCCTTCATGGGGACATTGAAATCAACACGCATTATTATCCGCTTGTCTGTCAGCGAAACATCTCGGACAGTCTTGATCATTGAGATCTCCTTTAGATGAATCCTAGAAATTGTCTTTCGACGCCATGTAGCGAAGAAGATCTACGATCCTATTCGAATATCCCCATTCATTGTCATACCAAGAAATAACTTTGAAGAATCGTTTCTCTCCAGGTAGATTGTTTTGAAGCGTAGCTAGGCTGTCATAGATCGAAGAACGACTATCATGGATAAAATCAGTGGAAACAAGCTCTTCATCGGTATATCCGAGAATATTTTCTAGATAGGAATTGGAGGCTTTCTTCAATAGCTCATCGATCTCTTCGATGGAGGTCTCCCTTACCGAGCGGAATGTCAAATCGACAACTGAGACAGCTGGCGTTGGAATACGGAAGGACATGCCGGTAAGCTTTCCTTTTATTTCTGGAAGCACTTCTCCAACCGCTTTTGCAGCGCCCGTAGTAGAAGGAATGATATTGATAGCAGCAGCTCTACCGCCGCGCCAATCCTTCTTGGACACTCCATCGACCACCTTCTGTGTTGCAGTATAGGAGTGTATGGTCGTCATAAGACCAGTTTCAATGCCTATGCCTTCTCTTAGAAGCACATAGACGAGAGGAGCAAGGCAGTTTGTCGTGCACGAAGCGTTCGAAACAACATTATGTTTGGCTGGATCATATTTGTCATTGTTGACGCCTATGAGGAATGTGGGAATTTTCTTATCCTCAGCCTTGCTCTTAGCAGGCGCGGTGATGATGACTTTTTTGGCTCCAGCTTCAAGGTGTCCATAGGCCTTTTCATCGGTAAATAAGCCTGTGGATTCAATCACATAGTCAACTCCAAGTTTCCTCCATGGAAGGTTCTTTAGCTCTTTTTCTGCCATGATACAGGAAATCTCATGGCCATTCACCACAAGGATATTATCCTCTGATTGTGCTGGATCGCTCTTCTTCGAGGCTATGTCTGCCTTCATCTTTCCTTGGACAGAATCATATCTCAGCTGATAAGCAAAATATCGGGCATCGGTTACAATATCGACTACCGCCACTACATCGATTTTGTCTTTTCCATGGCCGAGAAGATTCTGATCAACAAGAGACTGGAAAACCAGTCTTCCAATTCTTCCAAAGCCATTTATTGCTACTTTCATCATGTTCCTCCTCAGGAACTAGGTTTAACACGGGGCTCAAAAGGCACCTGTGATTAGCTAATAATAAAAATAAAATAGTATCGATTAGGCAAAAGAGTCAATCGATTCGCATCAATCTACCCAAATTCCCTAAAAACTTCTATACCTTCTTGGTTATGTAAGATTGACCAAAACATCATCATATCTATAATCTAATGCCATGAGATTGCGAAAGCCCAAGGCGATATATGTCTTCATTGGGCTAATGCTGGTTCTGACAGCGGCGTTAGGAGCTGGACTTGGCCTCGCCTTGGCGGAAACTGTAAATACTATGAGGACAGAGAATTTCACTGAGTTCGAAACAGCTCTTCCTACAAAGATCTATGACATCAATGGCAGGCTCATTACAGAATTCTTTGCAGAGGAGCAAAGAATTCCTATTTCAATCAAGGAATTGCCTGACCATCTAATCGAAGCTTTTATTACAAGAGAAGATCAATCATTCTATTCACATCATGGATTCAATCTCAGATCCATTATGCGTGCTGCTATTGGCCAGATTCTAGGCAAGAATCTTGGGGGTGGATCTACAATCACTCAGCAACTGGCGGGTACTCTCTATGCAGATCGCAGAATCGTTAGTCTAGAACGGAAGCTAAAGGAACTCTGGTGGGCTTTCCAGCTCGAGCGCCGTTTCACGAAGGAAGAAATACTTGAAATGTATCTCAACCGCATGATAATGGGACCTGCCGTCTATGGTGTCGAAGCCGCAAGTCGCTACTTTTTTGGTCATCCAGCCAAGGATTGTACCCCTGCAGAAGCGGCCATTCTTGCAATCCAACTCTCAAGCCCATCGCGTTACAACCCTTTCCGAAATCCTATGCTCGCTCGCGAGCGTTCAAAGGAAATACTAGACCAAATGGTGGCTCGCCATGTTATATCGAGAGCTGAAGCCGATGAGTCTTTCGATGCATATTGGGCTTCTTTTGATTATTCAAGGATCGCTGTATCTGCATACTATCGCCGGGAAGATAAGGCTCCATGGTTCAGCGAATATGTCAGACGCCAATTAGAAGACATGTTTTATGGTTCTATCGATATCTACAGCGATGGTCTATCTGTCTATACCACACTGGATCTCGATAAACAATCAGCAGCGGATCTATATATGAAGCGAGGTATTGAGACTGCCAATGCTTCTTTTAAGACAACTATGTCGCAACGTCTCACAGAAGCAGAGAGAACTTATGTACCCATTATCGAGTTATTAGGCCTTACCTTTGATATTCCGATGCTCTATGCACCACAGAGTAGAAGTGAGTCAGCTTCGTTGAATTACTTTCTAGATGTCATTAATCCAATTTTGGATGCCACAAGCCTGATGCTCAATATACCTTCTTTAAAGCCTTATGTTGGAGCAGCTTCCGCCAAAATAGAGACCGAACTCGAAAAGAGCACGGTAGAGGGTGCACTCGTGACGATTGACAACAATACGGGCTATATCCTTGCGCTTGTTGGAGGCTCAGACTATAGTCAGGCAAATCAGCTCATCCGGGCTACCCAGTCGAATATTATGCCTGGATCTACCTTCAAACCCCTATACTATTCTGCAGCCATAGATTCCAGAAAAATAACCGAAGGAACTTACATTCTGGACGAACCAACAACTTTCTACAACGAAGATGGTACCCCCTACTCTCCTCAGAATTTCAAGGGCGAATGGAAGGGATCTGTTCTTGCATGGCAAGCTCTTGCTTATTCTATGAATGTCGCATCGGTCAAAGTACTTCAAACAGTTGGCTTCGATGCTGCCATTTCTCGGGCAGCAGCTCTACTCGACATAACAGATCCAATAGAGATACGCAAGACCTTTCCTCGATATTATCCTCTTGCGCTAGGAGTAATCGGTGTCACACCTCTCAAAATGGCAAGAGCCTATGCAGTATTCGCAAACGGAGGCAAAGCAATAACCCCCATCGCCATACGATATATCGAAGACCGTTATGGCAATATCATTGCTGAACCCGAAAAAGACACAATACAGGCCCTTCGACAGAAATCTCCACAGGTGATTTCGTCGCAGAATGCAGCGATAATGATCGATATGCTAAAGAGAGTCGTCTCTTCGGGAACTCTTGCTGGTACAACACAATCAGGCTCTATCTTTAAGCAAAAAACGGCAGATGGCCATTCATATATCATCCCTGTTGTTGGGAAAACTGGCACAACGGAGAATTGGGCTGATGCCTGGACTATCGGCTCAAGCCCATATTACACCACTGCTGTATGGCTTGGCTTCGATCGTCCAGGTAACTCTCTTGGGGTTTCTCAGACAGGAGCTACTCTTGCAGCTCCTGTCTGGGCAAATTATATGCGCGATATCCATCTTGGTTTGCAATATAAAAACTTCTCTAAGCCTGATTCAGGCCTTGTCTCTGCGACGGTATGCGCCCTTTCTGGACAGCTCCCAACCGAATTCTGCTCTGATGGAACAGTAAATCTTCTTTATCTGGAGGGTACAGAGCCTACACGTTTTTGCGAGCTGCATCGCCCTGTCATTGCTCCAGGGTTTATAGACTCGACAGACCAGATGAATGAAGAACCAATGCTCTCAAGGCCTGAAGAATCACCTATTTTCCAAAATCGATAAGGATTTAAGCTAGATTTAGATCGACTAAACTCAGCGTGTCTCGTATCAGCTCAACTCGGCTTGATTTTCTATTTTGATTCTTTTATCCGACTGCTCTATGGGTTTATAGTAAAAAAGCTGTATAGCTAAAAAGGCAAGTATTCCTGTGATGGCACTCATAATGCGAATCAATGAATCTGGTAGTCCTGTGGACTCTCCAGCCAAAATGGGGGTGCTTACTTCATCATTTTTTGCCTGACTAGCATCTTTCCATGATTCCGGAAGTATGATCAAAACTTCTCCTTGACGGATATATCCTAAAGTTGCAGCTAGCTCTGCAGCAGCATAGGGGTTATTTCTGAGTTCCTCGATGGTACTTACCTTATTGTTATTTTGAGTTTGGAGGGAATCGATTGCTCTTTGAATCTGTTGTTTTTGCAAGGCTAGATCTTTATATGCCAATATTCCTGCTTTGCCTGCGACAACAGATATAAAGCAGTATGCAATAAGAAATGAGAATAGACCATATGAAAGAGAGCCAAGCAGCCTCTTATTTGTCTTAAATGAAAAATGAGGCGAATACATTAACCAAATTTTCGGCACAAATGCTACTTCATATGAGGCATTTTTGCGGTAACTAGTTCCCTGTATGAGTTAAAGGGTGTAGTATTCTTAAAGAGGAAGACCGCGATGGGAAAAAACGCCAGGATACCACCACAGGGCAGAAAGCATGAGGACTTGCTCGAAGGCCTTTTTATAAGCCCTCTTGACGATTCAGAGTCTCTTCGAAAAATGGAAGCCGAAGAAAAGAAAATTCTCTCCCCTTTAGAAGGAATAGCCCCCTTAGAAGGATCTAGCACAAATCCTTTCAATAGTTCTGAAGAAAAGTCTGCCTTCCCTTCAGAGAAAATGCACGAAGGCGATGAGCCTGAAATCAGCACAAGGAAAAAGCCTGGCAGACCAGAAAGCTTGGCTCAGGAACAGCTTCTATTGAGATTTGTCAATGAATTGAAGTCAATCAAACAAGATCTTATATCCATAAAAGAGCATTTCGAGGTTATTAGGGAACCGCAGCCTCAACCTTCAATATCTCCCACATCAATTGAATCTATATCTCCTTCAGATAGAGCATCTGAAGCTCAACAGAAAACTCTGATTGATGAAGTGAAAAAACTGCTTCTCTATCTCGATCGTCTCCTAGAATCCTTGCCTGAAGAAAAAATCGAAGAATTTGCAAATTCTGAATACTTCAATCTCTACAGGCACATATTTGAAGAACTAGGCCTTTCTTAAGCAATCTTGGAAGCCATCATTCTAATAATCCCCAATAAAATCAAAGCATATATAAAGAGCCCAAAAATCAATGTTTATATATAGCGCTGATAACCTCGCCGCCGCTACCTTACTCTAAAAAGCATGCCTTGCTCAAATCCATAAGCATACTCTAGAAAAGAACTTAGTAGTTGTGCACAGGACACGAGCGCATCAAGATGCTGTTCCATATAAGAGCTGATATCATCTGCCAGCTCAGGATGATCTTCGATAAGTATATTCGCTAAGGTTTTCGAGAAATAATTTTTTAAATCTTGAATCGGCTGCTGTACTAAATAGGCTTGCATTTCATTAGCCATTAAATATGATGAATCCACATTATATCGCATCCATTGGAAATAACGATTGAGAAACCATTTTTCATCATTTGTCAATCTCTGATAGAGAGATATAGCAAGGTCGCGATATCTACTATCTGTAAAAAAAAGGGCATGGCTCAGCTCGTGTGTGAGCAAGCGATATTGCAGGTAATTAGGCGATTCTTGTGATATCGATACTATTGCTCCTCTGCCAGGCAGATACTTGCTTCCGCTTCTTAAAATAATTCCATTTTTTATCAAAAGTTCTCTCAATTCAATTTCTTCATCTGATAGAGAGAAATTCTGAACTGCTGCTGTATCGAAAAAGCGCGCCAGGTCCTCCGCTCGATAATCATGAGCATTCCAGCCATGGAGACCAGCAATCTGCCAGTCCTGCGCTATAATCCCGACAAAGCCTATCTTTTCAACAAAAAATGCAAGCCTCTTTAGATAGCGGTCTTGTACAGCATAATCCTTGAATAAGAACAAGAGAACTTCTGGCCGTCGGTCCCAATGCGCAAGGTAATATGGATTCGTAACCAGCGGAGAATGAAAGACAAGCAATCCTGGGTCGATACTAGGGGGCTCTTCAACCGATTTGAATTGATCAAGAAAAAAGGCTGAGGCTTTGATGTCAGCTTTAACTTCCATAGTTATCTTATCAGGGCTATTTTCAAAAAGATTGCAGGGAATGACAAAGGAGCTTTCCTTTCCTTGGTGAAGATAACTAATTTTCTGATTTCCCCAAAAAAGGGTAGCTAGACCCGGACTTCCTTCTAATGTGATTTCAACTTTCATTCTCGAAGAAAGCTCAGAAGAAAGGCCAGAAAAAGGAGCAATAATCTCGTAGTGTTTCTTTTCACCTCTATTTTCGCAGAAGAAATGTGGTGATATATCTGTAATGGTATTCTCTATCCGCATACCGCGGAATGGAGGCACAAAACGTAGCTCCTTTATAGACAAAAGAGGCGAATTGGAGCTTTCACTCATTGCAGCTTTAGAATCATCTTTGGAAGCTGCCTTAAGACTATCAATATTACCTGCGCTCCTATTGGAGCCAAGTTTCAGCACTTTTATCTCGAGCCATCTAATTGCTTCTATCTCTGAAAGAGGAATTACAAAAGCATAGCTCCCGGCCTCCGGAATTGAGCATTGTATTGTCTTTGCCTTCCCCCTTTCATCACCAATATTAAGCTGAAATTCTGTCTCGTCGCTCAAGGAAGAAACTAGTATACGAATGCTATACCCTTCGGAAACCTTGATAGGCCGAATCAGATTGTATTTTTCTTTATCGCCCTGCCTCTCGAAGATTCCAACATTTTTATCGATCAACGAGCAGGTAAATGCTAGCTTTTCCCCATCTTCATCATACCATCCGAAGGCATGGACTTCTTTTGCTTTGCAAGAGTCAATAAGAATGGGGAATAATAAGAAACATAAGAATCCACAAAGAAGTGGTATCTTACGAAATAGACCTTTATTCTCTTGCGCAGGCGGTCGAACTATCTCTTGCGCTATTTGCATTTTGCCCATCTATATTTAAGGCATTTGTCTATCGAAGCTCGAAGATTTCTCGCGCAAGTAATCGAGCGAGCTCGAATTTCTTGAACTCCGAAATATCATTCTTCTCGCCAGCAATTGAATCCCAAAGGTTCACAAAATTCGCCGGGAGTCTTGGCTGAGCCTTTAGCTGTGTTTCGAATTCAGCGTGAGATGGTTCGAAAACATGATTGAACATGAAAATCGAAGCACCTGCATATCGTAGAAAGCCAGAGTGCGACATTAAGCGAAAGAACTGATTCCTCGACACAGATGCCGCTCCAAAATCGGAGAGATAGTGTTCCATTTTCGCAGCAAAGCTATTAAATAGGGTATTCCAAGCTTCTTCTGGGAAATTAGCAAGATTAAATCGCATGCGTTCGATCCAGTCGCTCCTCGAAAACACAAGTGAAAAATGAAGCAGACGATAGAGCGGATAAGTACCTGTATTCTTTAGAAGTTTTATATGATGGAGCGGATGTTCTATCAAATTTTGAATGCTGGGTATATGCTTATATTCTACTCTTATGGGTATCTCATCTAGAAAAAACCTATCCTTCATGCCACCACGAGCTGACTCGAATGCACCTGGATTGTCAAAAAGCATCTGCCTTTTTTCCATAGCAGGAATAGCGCGCCGATAGTATACATCGAGGACTAATGCATAATGTGGATCTAATTCATCTTGTTGTGAGCGTTTGTCCATAGATATGCAATCTACCCCCGACCAGCGAGAAATAGTATCGATAAGGAAGCATGATATCTCTTCAGATTTGCGCTTCATGTACCCTGCCTTCTGAAATTGATTATACCATGGAGGCTGGCTTTCTGCTATGCATCTTAGATATTAACCTTTCATACATGTTCACCAAGAACCTAAGGGATTATATACTCAATCAATATGCAATACTTCGTACTAATTATTAGGCCTCATGGAAATATCAGAAAACAGATATGGATGCTCAAAAGAAAAAGCTATAATTGGACCCTGGAAAATAGCGACGATATTCTGATGGCCTTGCCTGAAGGCATCGTATGCGGCTTATTCGAATGCCGCAATGACCAAAAAATCGACTATGAGAATCGCGATTTCTTGGAGCATGTGCAGCGAGCTCTTGGGCGAAACGCTCAAAAAATCTGCAAGAGCTTCCCTGACATCTTCATTTTTTCTTCGGTGGAAAAAGATGGTGATCATGCGATATTGAAACTTGACAAAGGGATCGATTTTCAAAACCTAGACATTGCTCTTGGGCTTTTTGCTGAAGATGCTGGCTTGGAAATCTCTGACAAAGCTACTATATGGGGCAATAAGATGCGTGAAGGGATCTGGTTTGCCAATGGAAATGGGATTTCTCTCGATGCAGCCATCAGTTTCAAAAAATATGAGCTTGTGCTATATCTAGTAGAGTTACCAGAAGCATTGTTCCGGGGTTTTCACTTCAGGGCTTTTGCTCGTGTTTATTGTAGAGAAAAAATGCATCCTTATTTAAAAGAGGATTGAACGATATATGGAGGATCGATGCCGAAAAGACTTTTGTTGATAATGTTGATGATATCCACTTTGGCACTTGCCCTTAGCGCACAAGAAAAAATCGAAGACCCCTTTGAGGCGACAAGAGTCAAAGGCGACCAATCAATAAACATACAGATCGGAGGCTTCTTGCCTCTTTTTGTGCTAGACAATACTGGAACGCCCATATCACCCTCAAACATGAGCATTGGAACAGCTTTTTCAGTTCAGTATCGCTACATGCTGGGGAAAAATTTCGCCATTGGCGGCTCAGGTGCAGGCTCCTTTGTGACTACTGTAGGCGGAGGCACGCTTTTCATGGCTCCAATTGGAATAACTGGAGCATGGATATGGGGTCGTGAACCAATGGAATATGAGGTTTCTGCCGAGCTTGGAATGAACATCATGCGACTCTATGGTCATGGCCTGATTTCGCCAATTGCCAAATTCGGGGGAGGGATTTCCAGATTCGTAGATTCCTCATGGACTATTGGATTCAAGCTAGACTGGTGGTTCGTTCCAGAAATACACCTGGGAGCTTATAGCAATTTAACTAGCTATGCCAATTTTCTAGAGTTTTCCATTGGTGCCAACTACCATTTCTGAGGAGATGCCCACATGCTTAACATGCTTAATAAGATTAGAAAAAGAGAACCTAAGTTTTTTTTGAATACAGGAACTAGAGAATATCCTAGAAAGCGTATTTGTGCATTGTATAAAAAGCCACAAAACATCTTTGTTGCTATTTTGATTATTTTGACTATATCAAGCTGTGACAATACATTTTCGATTTTCCAAAGCATTGGCCAGGAGAAGAAGCAACTAGGCGCCGAGCTTTTCAAGGCAACAACCGTGCGCGCTATGGGCTCGGATGGAACAAATTACTATGCCCTTATGTCGAAGGTAGTATACAAACCAATAGCGGGCAGCAGTTGGCAAGTCCTCCCCCTGCCTGTAGGGGACGATACAGAAAATAAAGATATAGATTATTTTGCGCCAGGGCTTGCATCCGATGGAAGTACTATATTTGTTGCTAAGGCAGATTCTAATAACAATTTGAAAGATATATATTCGAGCAGCAATGGTGGTGCTAGCTGGACAGCTATGGACGCAAAAAAGGATATCGATGCAGCTATAGGTTCTGATATTAAAGTTGATTGGCTCAAATGTGAGAACAAAACGCTTTTTGTAGCGGTTCATGGCTCAGCAGGCTATTCTCTTTTCTATTATGATGTAGCGTCAACTTCATTCAAGAATGCCTTTGATAGCACCATTTCCAGTCTTTCCGAGCCTTTAGTCGATATTGTCTGGGATGGGCTCTCCTCGCCTGCTACCTATTGGCTCATATCCTCTAGCAAAGTATACAGTGGAGCAGAAGGCTCCATTGCCGAGGACACCAGCGCTACCAACAACCCAGCCCTTTCAAATGGCCTTGTTGGTATTGCATCCGATGGTGCTGGCCGTATCCTTGTTTCAAGGAGCGATGGGATAATCTATAGCTATTTGTCGGGTAGTTGGACAAACTTTACGGCAAAAAGTTCTACGGCCCTAGGGCCGCTTATCCTTTTGAATCAGCCCTCTACCTCTAAGCGTATTCTTGTTGCAAGGGGAGCCTCGACATTAGGCTATATGGAATATGACGAAGCCAGCCCTGCTATCTACGAAAATGGAAAGGATTTTGTTTCCACATCCCAGAGCATCTACAACAGCACTGTGCGTGCAAAGCAGGTCGAAGGTTTCTGGCAACCAGCAAGCGATCCTAATACCCTATTCATTCTCCTTGCCACAGGAACCGAGGGTTCCTACTCGCTCTATCGGAATACCTATTCCGGAGGAACTTGGGGTGGCTGGATTGCAGAATAGTAGATCTTCCCACCCTCTATTTAGTTCCAGCGCTAGCTATAGTGCTTTGGGAACAACAGAACCACTGGCTTTCCGCATGCGCCCACGCATACTTGATGAATTCGTGGGCCAAGAACATATTGTTGGGCAAGGAAGACTTCTGCGCCGCGCCATCCAAAAAGACCAACTTAGCTCAGTTATTTTTGCAGGCCCACCTGGAACTGGCAAAACAACCCTGGCTCGTATCATTGCCAACACAACCAAGAGTCATTTTATAACCCTCAATGCGGTACTCTCGGGGGTAGCCGACCTCCGTGAAGCTATTGATCAGGCCAAAGCCTATCGCGACATGTATAGCCGGAAGACGATCCTCTTTGTCGATGAGGTCCATCGGTGGAATAAAAGCCAACAAGACGCCCTCTTGCCATGGATCGAAAACGGCACCGTAATTCTCATCGGAGCCACGACAGAAAATCCCTTCTTCGAAGTCAATAGAGCACTCCTTTCGCGCTCTCGAGTCTTTGTACTCAAGCAGCTTACGAAAGAAGACCTTTTCAAAATTGCGCGCCAAGCCCTTGAAGACAAAGAGCGAGGATATGGCTTATACAATATCGGATTTGAAGATGGAGCGCTCGAGCATATCATAGAAACGGCAGATGGTGATGCGCGCAGTCTACTCAATGCCTTGGAACTAGCTATCGAAACCAGCAGTTCTCCTTGGCCTCCTCAGGAAGGAGCTAACCTTTTTATCAGCATGAAAGACGCGGAGGAAAGCATTCAACGTCGCGCAGTGCTATACGACAAAGATGGCGATTACCACTTCGATACTATCAGTGCTTTCATAAAAAGCGTGCGGGGCTCCGACCCTGATGCAAGCCTTTACTGGCTTGCGCGTATGATATACGCTGGTGAGGATCCTGATTTTATCTTGAGGCGACTTCTCATCCTTGCCTGTGAAGATATTGGCCTTGCGGATCCTGGCGCAATTACTGTGGTTAATTCCTGTGCCCAAGCCTTCGATCGCGTGGGCTTGCCTGAAGGTCAACTTCATCTAGTACATGCAACTCTCTACTGTGCGCTTGCTCCAAAATCCAACTCCATTCTCTGCTACTTCGATGCCTTAGAAGCTGTGCAATCAGAACAAGCCGAAGTCCCAGACCATTTAAAAGATTCAAACCGCGATAAAGCAGCATTCGGCCACGGAGAAGGCTATCAGTATCCTCATGCGTATCGAGAACATTGGGTAGCCCAACAATATCTACCCCCTTCTCTTATGGGAAGACTTTTCTATATTCCTGGTAGTCTTGGATTTGAAGGTTCTAAGCGTCGCGATGTCTTGATCCGAAGAGAGGCTCAACTAGCAATACAACCTGAAGATCTAAGACAAATCGAAGATGTAAACCTTGTTTGGTCGAGAAAAGGGGAATCTCGGCTTCATTGGAGGATTCGCAGTGAATTTTCGACTACCGAGCGCCTCCTTGCCATACGTACAGCAGCTTTCAATGCTCTTTCGCTTAAGCCAATCGATAATATCGTAGTTATCGATCCGCGATCTGGATTCTATACCATGGAAGCGCTGAGGAGGACTCGCGAAGGTAAGGCCTTTGTTTTGCTAAACAATAAAGAAGCTCAGCTGGAACTTGAAAACCTGAGCAAAACAGAAGAAGAAATAATCCAGCCTGAAGTTGCCATATATGGAGAGCTTACAACATCTAATGCTACAAGTGCTGCACTAAGACGCTTCTTATCAGAGGTTAAGCCATCTTTTGTGATTCTGTGCGAATTCTGCCGAGTCCCCATCGCTGTATGCGAGTTTTTAGCTGGGCTTACAGGATGTAAAGAAAATGAATTCTCCCACTTCATGGCTTTCGATGTAGATGTAGAATCATCTTCGCGCCTTTCTAGCGCACTAATAGCCATGGAAAGTCTCAGCAACAAAGAAAAGGAGTTTTGCAGTCATTTTTTGGCTTTTGAAGATGAACTTGGGCATGGGCCAACCTATCCCCACTCTGGCTCGAAAATATGTTCTACAAAGGAATGGTTCGACAAAATGAAGTCGATCATAAGTGCCGCTTTCGATGTTCAGAAGACTATGCTTAGGACTTCATATTCCAGGCCTATAGATGAAAAAGAATTAGAGAGATGGCTAGATGCTTCGACTTTCTATGGTTCCAACTTTCAGAAAGCCTTCTCCGAGAGCGAGGCAGAAATGCTCAAGAATCTCGTAGAGAAATTCAACAGAAATCCACAATGGCCTTTGAATATTCTATTCTTCGAATTTTGATGCTATTAGATGCAAACGTGCGGCTATAGTCTTTGAAGTCTTAAGGACATTGAATTCTTGGCATATCTGCTCATAGAATGGCTCTGCATTCATATCGACTTTCCATGCTTCACCGCGAAGATAAGCTGGAAACCAATGTTCAGCCAATATCTTCCAGGCATCTTCTTCCAGCCCTGGAGAAATTGGGAAAAAGCGAATGCCAGCAAGCTGAGAAGCGCGAAACATTGTTGCCGATGAACCAATAGCTACCATGCTCGAGCGCTCGAAGCCTGCAGAGAGAGCGGCTCGGAGATACTCACCAGGCTCTCCCCTTTCTCTTCCCGCAATGCGATAGAAACACTCTCCAAGCCCAGCATTTTGCCACATTCTCATGGCCGAAAGCTCAGCAAGATGGCTATAGACAAGCACCGCTGAACGAGGAGCAATGTACTTTGCGCTATGCAAGAATTCTTCTGCTGTGCTGAAATGAGGTACTCTTCCAATCTCCTGAATCAGACCTTCGGCCATAGAAAACCAATCGATGATCATCATCTCTGCAGGATGTTTTTCGTTCAGATTAAAAAGATCTTCAAGGGTTTTTTCTGAGAGACTATATTTTTCTAGAGTCTTTATAATCACTGCCCTCTGCATTGAAGGGAAGAGCGTATTTAGCACCCGCAGAGCCGCAAGAAGAATAACAATCGGATTCTCTCCACGTAAAGATGTCTCAAGAGCGACCGTCCTCCATACTTCACCCACAATCGATGGGTCGACATTGCCACCAAAGCAACCAATAAAAGAAGGCAGATAGGCCATTTCGTGCCAATATCTATGAATATCAAAAACAGCCCCTTCTGACTCGATAATGACGACTACTTGTTTGTCATGGAGGTGCAGGGGTTGGTCTATTCTTGTAGATTCATCAGATTGAGAAAATGTCTTTTGTGGAAATCCCCAACCGCGTCCCCGACGGTGTATCGGGAGTTTTGCAGGCTGCCTTTCTTCTGCTGCATGAATATTTCTCACATCATCCTCATCTAAGCTTATCGGCAAGTTGAAGCTGGCCTTTTATCAAAGCGCAAATCTATTTCGAACAACAAACAAGCTCTCTTGACGAACTTAATTGCATTGCGCATGCTCTATGCGTGAGTAGTAGACATTTTTCATCCATCGACGAGGTTTATGATTTTGTCCTAGGCTATGTCAATGTCGAAAAGGGTCAGGCAACCGAATTCAAGCTGGATCGAATGTACTGGATGGCCTCCCAGCTCGGCAATCCGCATTTGGGAAGATTGACTGTGCATGTGGCAGGTTCGAAGGGCAAGGGCTCTGTCGCAACATTGATTGCAAAAACACTCGAAGCGTCTAAGCTGCGAACCGGACTCTATACTTCCCCCCATATCCTTTCTTGGAAAGAAAGAATTACCGAATCAGGTATCGAGATGCCAGATGATTTTTTGCTGAAAGCTGCTGAAGAAGTCTATTCCATCGTCGAAGGCAGGACTCAAGATGATTTTCCTGGCAATGAGTTGCCAACATATTTCGAGTTGACTACCCTCATAGCCTTTTGCGCCTTCCGTATAGCTGGTTTCGATGCTCAAGTTATCGAGGTAGGATTGGGGGGCCGGCTGGATTCGACAAACATCGTCTCACCCGATGTTTGCATAATAACACCTATAGAACTTGAGCATACTCAATTTCTTGGCTCGACTATACCTCTCATCGCTGCAGAAAAAGCAGGCATAATCAAAAGGGGTGTACCAATCTGTACGATTCAGCCAAAAGAAGAAGCGCTCAAGGTGATCTTCAAGAAAGCCGAAGATATGGGAGCTCCCTGCCTAGTAGTTGGAAAAGATATATCTGTGTCCGATATAAAGGTCAATATCCAAGGCACTTGCTGTAGATTATCCGCAACTGATACTACTTCTCCTAGCCTACTTCGACTCCTGCAAGGTGCTTCGATTGAAATCAGCACGCCTTTGGTGGGCTCGATCTATGCTGGAAATATGGCCGTCTCTGCTCTTGCCCTTTCTCAGCTAAACATCGACCTGAAAACTGAACACATGCTTAAGGGCTTTGCTTCATCATCTATGCTCGCGCGATTTGAGATAGTTTCGCATTCTCCCTTCGTCGTGCTCGATGGAGCTCATACTCCGGAATCGATCCGCAATATTCTTTCTACATTTCTAGGACTTTCAAAGGCTCCGCGCATATTATTATTCGGATGCGCTCATGATAAGAAGCATGAGGAAATTGCGAAAATACTCTCGCCCTATTTCAACGAAATAATCATAACGAGACCTGGTACATTCAAACAGAGTGAACCAGCTATAGTATTTGAAAGTTTTCAAAAACAGATGCCAAATAGCATCCTATCAGATTGCTATCTAATTGAAAATACAAATAGCGCAATAGCCAAAGCTCTAAGCGATGCAAAAGAGAAAAATGCCGGTCTTCTTGTAACGGGCTCATTCTATCTATGCGCAGAGTTCAAAAAGTCGAGATTATGCTCTGAATAAAGCCTATCATCCCTCCTAGAATACCGCCAAGCCATGTAATCCAAGCTAATTCCTTTTTTACCACTTGAAGGACAATGCGCTCGACCTCCTTCATGTCTAGGCTATCGATCCGCTCAGAAACCATCGATGTGATATCGAATGCATCGATTAGAATCGATATTCGAGCTTGGATAAGCTCGAGAAATCCATCTGTGAGCGAAGCGGATAGTCGCTCGATTTCGGAATCTTGAATTTTCAATATATCTGCAAAGGTCTTGCCTTTGGTCGCATCCTTTAATATCTCCACAAAGATTGCCCCTATTGTATTGGAGGCGCTCATATTGGAAATCTGAGTGGCAGGAACGATGATTGAAAAGACAAATCCCGAAATAGCTTCGGTATTTGCCTGTATTCCCAAGATTTCTATAAACTCTAGATCCGAAAGAGATTCATAGACAGCTTCGGCTCTTTGTCGCAACTCTTCGGGGGAATCTTTGAGCGATAAAACAACTTGCTCTAGTATGGCTCTACTTTTAGAGCCGATGGAGTCATTTGCGTGCTGATATATCTCTTCATCGGCCTTTGTGGTTCCGGTTTCGTCTTTTGACCGCCAGCTAAGAACTGCTTTGTAAAGAGCATCAGAAATACTCTTGGGGGTGGAAGGGTCTTTCAAGATGCGTTCTATAGTCTGTATTAGATCCTCAATGGTCTCGGGCATAGCTTGAGCAATCTTCGCATCGTAGCCTGCAATAGAGATAAATAGTCTTTGGATAGGCCCTAGTCTATCTAATGCTCTTTTTACAAATGCTTTAGCTTCGGTTTCCAACCTTGCCCTAAATCCTTTACTATGGAAAAAATCATCTATATAGTCTAGAAACCAGGAATATGCCTGCGGAACAAGTGCATCTGAGAGAGACATAACCGTCGCGTCTGGAGGAAGGTCTATTGCTGCTTTCAAAAGAGGATTGAGATTTGATGACTTATATATCGAAGACTGAAAACTCTGCTCACGGTAGGATTCTGAAAGTATTCTTGTTTCTAAAGTAGAACTAGCTTTGAGCACTGATGCTATGAATTGTTCTTTAGAAACTAGTTCTTTAAAGGTAAGCCTGCCAAGTCGATTCAGGAATTCAGCGAACATTCCTTCTATAGAGCTTTGAATATTTTTGCGTTCCACTAAATGTTGTAGAGCCTCCACTATATTGCGTTGAAAAGCAGAAACTTCGGAGTCAATTGTTATTCGATCTAAAGATTGGGCTTTCCCCTCTAATTCTCGGCTATTCGAATCTAGAAGAAGAACCGAGGGCTCGCCATCTTTTGCCGCTTCCTGGCTTGACTCTCTAATTTGGGAAAAGAGCTGTTCTGCATTCTGGTTCAAAAATGCAGTAAGAGCCGATTTGATTGCCCGCATGATAGTCTGCCTTATTGCTGGAGACCTAATTCTCTGTGTTATTACATCGGGAGTCAGGAGTTCTTTAGAAACTGTCTCTCCCAAACTAATTGCAAGCTTATCTTTTTCGCGAGGCAGCAAGCCTGGAGTAAAGGGCAAAGGGACACCTGCGAATCGAATTGTTTTGTATGGCCTAAAAAGCATTTTTATGGCAAGCCAGTTCGTAAAATACCCGATAATCGCACCGACGAGCGGTGGAAGAATCCATACTTTGAAAAAATCCATGTTTATTCCATCCTGAGAGCAGCATTTCTTGCTTGATTTTCGCTGGAATATGTATTTACTTCCAAGGCTTGAACCCATCCATTTTGTCCAGCTTCTTGTATTCTGAACCAGAGTGTCCCTCGATCGCTTTCAGATGTACTATATTTGCTCTCTATAATACGCAAAACAGTCCCCTTTCGGAGGACAGCAAGATTTTGTGAACTATTTGTAGGGTCGTTTTTCATTTGACAATACTGGGAAGATATTACAAGCCACTGTGCATTCCCGCCCAGGCTATTGTCTTCTGGAAGTCGCAAGCGTGGTTTACAGCTTGAGATAGTGCCAAAGATAAATGAAGAGGCTAGAATAAATAATAAATACGCAAATATTCTCTTCATGCTGATGTCCCACATGATTACTCTTTAAAGAAAACCAAGTAGTATTAAACAATAACTATGGATAAGCTAATCGGCAAGGCAAGAAGCAAAGTATTCTTTTTCCTGTTGCTCGTATTCTGCAATCTTAGCATTGTGCTGACAATTGGAGCACTTCCAGCCCTGGAATTTAGCATGGGGTTCGCTGATGCTTGGACAAATACCCAAAGCACTGCGACAGGATATCACAATGGATGGAATTTTTCAGCAGATGCTAATTGGTTATTCCGTATATCTATCGACAATAAGAATCTCACAAAAGTCGAAGAGAAAATTCCATCGCGTGTCTCTACAATATTATCACCAGGACTGCATGTCCAATATATAAGCATGTCAGCTTCCAACTGGCTATCGGATGGCTCGCGCTATAGGGCCTGGAGTGCTATCGGGCTTGGTCCAGAATTGGAATTCGGCTTGGAATTCCTCGATTCAATAATGATGCATAAGAATAGCTTGCTGTTCTCTATGGCATATCTTGCAAATTTCTCCAATTATACACAGACGACGCTTTATTCGGCATATAACTCGTGGCTTCTAAAAGTATCTTGGAATACCAAAATCGACCGTGGCCCAGCTTTTTTTGCAGCCTTACCTTTGGAATTCGCATTCAGAGCAGATGGTAAGAGCGTCTTATCTGGGCTTGTTATGGGGATAAGATATGAATTTTAGAGCCATACATATATCTAACAAATCTATATATTCTTGCTTAAAGGCGAAAGATATGGCAAAAGAGATTTGCAAATATCGCGACCTAATGAAGAGAATCTACATCGTGCTTCTTATATGGTTGCTTTTAGGAGGATGTGAACTTCTTTTTCCAACCAATGCTACATTTCGAGGCGAGAAATATGCGGTTGTGGTAGGGATAAATGATTATATCCATAATGAAGGAAATAGCATTGGGGATTTAGAGTTCTGTGTCGCCGATGCCAAAGCCATGGAAGCCATGTTGACAGATGCGGGCTGGAATGTGGAGCTTATCAAGGCGGAATCTGGAGAATCCGACAATGATAAAGCAACAAAAGACGATATAGAGCGCGCTTTGCAGGAAGCTCCAACCGATTTAACAACATTTCTTTTCTATTTTTCGGGACACGGCTATGGGGGCATAAATCAAGCCTACATTGTACCAAGCGATGCCGATCTTTCTTCTTATTCCAAAATGATTTCAAGCATGATTTCGGCTACAGAATTTTCTGATTGGCTCAACAATATAAATGCAACCAACAAACTTGTCATCCTCGATTCTTGCTACTCGGGAGGCTTTGCAAATCCAGGGGATTGCATAGATGCTGCACCCGGCAACATTGCATCTGATCAGATATCTACAAATATCGAAATGCTTTTCCGCTTTGGTGAGCTCCTCGCTCAGAACTCCGCTTCCGCGACGAAATATCCCTCTGCGGCTCCTCTTGTAATATCAGCCGCAGGCTGGAATGAAGAGTCCTGGGAATACTCCAGCAATGACGGTGGCTATGGGATATTCACCCGCTATTTTCTCCAAGCCGCTGAAACATCAGAAGATGGCTCAATGAATGGAGACTTCGATAGCGATGGGATTCTCTCTTGTATCGAAGCCTACAATTACGCTGAAAAAGCACTTGAAAAAGAATGGCTAGCTACCCAGTTACCGCATATTACAGGCGGCCTTAGGGATTTCGCTTTGATCGATTCACGATGAGATCTATAAGCAAGAAAGCATTAAAACAATCCGAGTGATATTCAATCTACAAAATCCGTGTCTTCCTTGGAGAATTCCGGAAAGAAATAGACAAGCACACCAGAACTACGAACTCGCACCTGAGCGATGCCTTTTTTTGCAAGATTATCGAGCTGGCGCTGTGCCTCTTCTATAGGGATATTGGCCTCGATTGCAACTTCGCCTGCCGTGACCATGCCATTGTTGGCCTTAGCGAGTCGCAGAATAACCCGCTCGGGAGTCTCGGGCTGTCGCATATTTGGTATAAATCCACCCCCTTGGCTATAGTTTTCATATCCAATAGCTTCTCTCGCAGCATAAGCGAGATTTGCTTCTCGAACCTGGCGAGGCAGAGTAATAAGATCATATAGGCTTCCCAATCCTCCTAGACCACCTGAAAACATCCACAAAAGCCCAGTTCCGGTCTTTCCTAAATAGAAACGATGGAATCCCAGGGCTCCAAACCCCGAAATAAGCCAGAGGAAATAGGCTGTTGTAAGATTGTATCTCACTATCTTCTCCCAAGCTAAAATTAGCAACCAAGCCCGATGGTATTTGACCATAATGGCTCTGTCGTGCTAAAAAGGAGTATATGAATTTTAGCGCATGACGAAAAGCCATGCACCACTCTTTCTATGGAGCTTTTCATGACTCTTCTTCCAACAATAAAGCAACTTCTTTCCATGGAAGCTGTAGGTCAGCCTGTAACCGTAAGGGGATGGGTCCGCACAAAGCGCGAGACCAAGCAAGCCGTTTTCATCGAAGTAAACGATGGTTCTTGTCTATCGAATATCCAATGTGTTCTGGATTCTTCTCTCCAAAAGAACCAATCGATAAATGAGAGCATTTTGCGATTATCGACAGGAGCGAGCGTGGAGATAATGGGGGAACTAGTTCCCTCTCCTGCCAAAGGCCAAGAGGTAGAAGTCAAATGCCAACAGATTAAGCTGATAGGCGAAGCACCTTCAGACCGCTATCCGCTTCAGAAAAAAGCACATAGCCTCGAATTTTTGCGTGAAATCGCGCACTTGAGAATCAGAACAAATACTTTTGCTGCCGTAGCCCGCGTTCGAAATCGGATGGCGTTCGCTATCCATCAATTTTTCCAGGAACGCGGCTTCTACTACATACATACACCTATTATAACCACAAGCGATGCAGAGGGAGCTGGCGCAATGTTTCAAGTTACTAGCCTCGATCTTGAAGCGCTCTCAAAATCAGGCACTCCCATCGACTACGACAAGGATTTTTTCGGAAGAAAGGCTTTCTTGACGGTATCAGGGCAGCTGAATGTCGAAACATATTGCCAAGCGCTTTCGCGAGTCTACACCTTCGGTCCTACCTTTCGCGCTGAAAACTCCAATACTACGCGCCATCTTGCCGAATTCTGGATGATAGAACCAGAGATAGCATTCGCTCACCTGGATGACAACATCGCTCTGGCAACCGAGTTCATTCAATATCTTGTTTCCACAGCCCTTCAGGATTGTGCAGAAGATATAGCCTTCTTCGATCAGCGCATACAACCAGGCTTAAGAGACTCCTTAGAAAAAGTTGTACAGACAAGCTTTACTCGAATGAGCTATACCGAGGCGATTCGAGAACTAGAGGCGTCGAATGTAGTTTTCGAATTTAAGCCCTATTGGGGCTGCGATCTTCAGAGTGAGCATGAAAAATTCCTCACGGAGAAAGTCGCTGGCGGACCGGTAGTGGTAACAGACTACCCAAAGGAAATCAAGGCCTTTTATATGAAACAGAATGAAGATGGCAAGACCGTTGCAGCCATGGATGTGCTAGTGCCTCGTTTTGGCGAGATAATCGGGGGTTCCGAGCGAGAATGGAGACTCGATCTTCTCGAAAAGCGAATGCAGGAATTGGGTCTTGCTAAAGAGCCCTACCAATGGTACCTAGATCTGCGGCGCTACGGCTCCACTCCTCACTCTGGCTTTGGGCTTGGATTCGAGCGACTTCTCCTCTATATAACGGGAATGACTAACATTCGCGATGTTATCCCTTTCCCAAGAGCACCACGCCAAGCTGATTTCTAATCGGGAAAACATCGATGAAGCTTATTCGAGCAATAAAAAGACGCAAAATATCCATAAACAAGGCCAGACTTTCAATTATAGGGATTATCGCATGCCTTGTCATTTTTAGCCTTCCAGCCAACACGATCGAAACATTCAATAGATTAGGAATAGAAGTTCCTGATCCACCTTCGCTCAACGCCAGGTCAGCCATACTGATAGATGCTGCAACAGGGACTGTCTTATATGAAAAAGAAGCGGATCAAAGCCTACCGCCTGCCAGCTTAGCAAAGCTTGTTACTCTCCATATCGCTATGAAAGAGATAAAATCAGGGAGACTTTCCCTGGACGAGATTATTGAGATCGATCCGCAAGATTGCTCGCCTTCCATACCCTATGGTTCTTCGCTTATGTACTTACAACCACGGATGAAGGTCAGTGTCCGGGATCTCATGCTGGGAGCGGCTGTAGTATCGGGCAATGATGCGGCCTATGCACTAGCTCGCCGTATCGCAGGATCGAATGAAAAATTTGCTCAGATGATGAACGATGAAGTCAAAGCAATGGGCTTCCAAAACCTCAGCTTTGTTGAGCCAAGTGGCCTTTCGGAGTTCAATCTTGTGACTGCGAGAGATTTTGCTTTTTTCTGTAAAAAATATATTGAATTGCATCCTAAAGCACTCAAAGAGCTTCATTCGATACATTCAATTCAATTCCCTAGACCTGAACATGCAACATCACAATACCGCCCTAATGGTATTGTCCTTCAGTATAATCGCAATCCCCTTATATTCAGCTACGAAGGCGCCGATGGCCTCAAAACAGGCTATATTATCGAAGTGGGTTATAATATGGCTGCAACAGCGATGCGAAATGGTAATCGCTTTATTGCAGTCCTCTTGGGAGGATCATCGACTCCTTACGCAGATGGCGCTACCCAGCGCACAAAAGATACGAAAGCCCTCCTCGATTGGGCATTTGCAAATTTTGCTACTGCAAGACCTGGCTACATAATACCAAAGCCTCTCCGTGTCTGGTTTGGCAAATCGATTTGGGTAGATCCAGAGCCTGAAGGCGAGGCAGCGGTTACTGTTCCTGCTATCCTCAAAGACCGAGCAACTGCTCGAATTGAGACTGTCAAAAACGTAAAAGCTCCTATATATAGAGGCCAAAAGTTAGGCGAAATCGTCTATGAAATAGATGGTACAAAGATAGCTTCGGTCAACCTAATTTCTGGCCAAGATATTTCGAAAGGCAATATATTTAGAACTCTTTTAGATGGCATACAGCGCATCTTTGCTTACATATTCGGAAAGCTTTGATCTGTGCTTGAAAAATATCCTATTTGAGGAAAGCATTGCTATTATGACCAGGCGCTTGAGAAAGATACGGCAATCAATACTCTAACTCTTTCTCCGCTTTATCGATGGCAGCGAAAAACTTGTCCATCCAGATTCTTCCTTCCTCTTTGTACTGCGTAAGCAAAAACTTCTGCGCTGCAGGGACCATAATATCCTGAAACTGCTTTATAACGGCTCTGGATGGGACATAGACCTGCATTTTCTTGGAAAGCGTTGGAAGGCCCCTTTCGGTTGAGTCTATTATTCTCGATAGTCCCCTTCCTGCTAAAATTGCAGTTTTTGCAGCATCATCCACGATTATTCTAAGTTCTTTGGAAAGGCTATTGTAGAACTCTAGGTTGATGACCCATACATAAGGAGAATATATAAGATCTAATAGAGTCACATATCTCTGTACTTCATATAATCTATCCATGACTATGATAGATACCGGATTCATTTGACCATCCACTACTCCAGCTAGAAGGCTTTTATATAGTTCCGACCAGGCAATGGAAATTGGAGTTGCACCTAGCGCCCTAACAATTTCCTGATGGAGTGGGATAGGCATAGTTCTTAGTCTGAGGCCCTTTAAGTCTCCAGGTGATCTAATTGGCCTCTTTGAATTCGTGATGGCAAAAAATCCTCCTGATTCTCCAAAACCAAGGACATGAAAACCAGCCTTTTCTTCTATGTCAGCGGCGAGTTCTTTTCCAAACTGCCCATCGTATACATTGTAAGCTACGTTGTAACTCGAAAATGCAAAAGGGATGTTAGTAACATCTATGAGAGGATAGAATTGAGCAATGGCACCAGAGGTAGAGATAAAAGATTGTACCTTGCCCGACTTAACCTGGATCAACGTTTCAACTTCTTTCCCTATCTCACCATCAGGGTAAATCTCAACTTTTATCTGGCCATCCGACTTGCTCTCTACTTCGCTTTTGAAAACTGCCGACATGGCGGCTGATACTACCTCATAAGGCGCTTGAGGATTTAGGTGCGCTAGTTTTAGAGTGATTTCTCCAGACGCGGAGGCTGGAAATGATAGGAACAATAAGATAAACCAGGCAACCACCACTTTTTTCATGGATGCCTCCTTAAGTCGATGATATTTCAGGTTCCGCAATTTCCGCTAGAGTCACAGATTCGAGATATAGATCGACTGTACTTTTAAGTCCCAGCCAAAAACGCCTAGGCAGACAGCCCTCGCCTAATATGCAACTCGCTGCATTGTCGACACATTCGACAAGCCTTATCTCGCCTTCGGTTGCCTTTACCACCTCACTCATTGGGATAAGCGCTGGATCTTTTGCAAGCCTGTATCCTCCACTCCGGCCACGCTTAGCGATCAAAAGTCCAGCATTTTTCAATTTACCTAGAATTGCTTCAAGGTATTTAGAGGGAATATGCTCTGCTTGTGCGATGCTTGCAACGCTTGCGGACTTTGCATGCACTATATGCACAAGGGCTCGAATAGCATACTGTGTCTTTGTTGGAACCTGAAACATTATAATTCCTACTAAATAAGTCTGAATATTAAATATCGCTTTTTATGATGGCTTTGTCAATCAGCTCAGAAGCTCAGCATGGTCGAAGCTGCGATTGATCGAAAGTTCTTCAAACAAAAAACCATAATCAGTGAAACCCTCGGGCCTTTCATGGCAACCATTTGCAGCAATTGACCGCGCAATGATGCTGCCTAGACCAGGCCCCATCATAAAGCCTTGTCCGCACATCCCAACAAGCTGCAAGAAATTCACAGCCATATCGGGGTAGCCAATAATCGGAAGACCATCAGGAGTCATCGGATACATGCCGCGCCATGTCCTCCGCACACGCAAATTGCGAAGCCTAGGATACAGCTCAAGCATTCGACGAACGACAAGCGGAAGAAAAGTGGATGTAGAATCCTTGTCTCGACCCCATATTTGTGGGCGAGGAGTAATACAGAACACAATCTGCCCTGTAGCAGCCTGATAGAAATAATAATTGCCGGATTCGGCATCTGAGCGGATATCGACGATCATTGGTTCCATAAAACGCTCGACCGGTTCTGTCACACCTGCCTCGTGGCAATCTGGAAATACAGGCAGATCGAAGCCGGCTATTTTTGCAATGTCAGCAGCCTTTGCGCCCGCTGCATTGACAAAGATGTCTGCAGAAAAACTCTCACCGCCCGCTTCAATCGAAGAGATTCTTTCGCCTTCTCTATGAATTGCTTTTACCTTAGTATTGAAGAAAAAAGATACACCAGCTTCTAGCGCAAGGTAATGAAAAGCACTTGCAGCCATAAGAGGCGAAGCATAGCCATCCTGAGGGCTAAAGGTGCCTCCTCTTAGATCATCGGTTCTAAGCCCAGGCGCGAGACGATAAACTGTATCTGGGCATACCCAGTCAATATCCAGACCAGCGACTTTCTGCTTTTCTAGAAGTGCGCAAAACTGTTGTTCTGTCGCTTCATCAAACGCGAGATAAAGGTAACCTCCCTGCCTCCATTCCACATCCAATCCATACTTCTCCTGCATCGAAGAAAAAAGCCTTATCGACTCAAGACAGATATGAATCTTTGCAGGATCTGAGTGAGTAGCTCTTATTCCGCCTATAGCAGCCCGATTCTGACCTCTTCCCCAGGAAGCTTCCTCATCTAGCAATGCAACCTTGAGACCTTTTTCTGCAAGCTGCCAGGATAGCGGCAGGCCCACCGATCCAGCTCCTATTATTACAATATCATAATTTTTCATGGTGCTCCTCTGGTGCCTGCGTCTTTACCACCTAGTTTGTGCAAACCTTCATTCACAAGAGAACCCATAGGCACTTCCATAAAAAGCGGTCTCTGAGTAAAAGGCTCGATTTCAGCTGGATTCACTCCTGCAATGATGAATGCCTTTGCGATAAGCTGTGAGCAAGTTTTCCCTCCACATGCACCCATTCCTACTCTGAGAGATTTGAGCTGATTTGCATCTTTGACATCATGTTTCTTGATGAAATCGACTATTTCTCGCAAGGTAATTCGTTCGCAGCGACATACAACAGTATCTAGGTCTTCAAGCGAATTCTTTTCAACAGATATAGTGCTAGATGCCTTTTTGAATTCCATTGCATCTTCTTGCGGTTGAGGTACTTCCTGCGTCTTGAGATGTCGGACACCTGCAATCCTTGCTGCATGTGCTACATCTACCTCGAAGGTCAAAAGCCAGGTATTCCTTTTCTGCACTTTTCGCTTCGATATTACAGGAGCTATTTCCAATACCTCGCCTTTTTGATCTACAAGTTCCATATCTTCCTCGAGTCCAAAATCGACATTAAACTCCCATGGAAGAACTACCTGTGCCTTATCATCTGCAACCCTTCGCACCAGAGTAATGGCGAGACCCGGGCAGATCGCCACACAGGCTCCACATCCTGTACAGCGATCTCCTGCAAAGTAAGGAAGATCCATAATGTTGCCTTGCATTGACCTGAGCTCTATTGACCCCAGTGGGCAAACCGTTGCGCATGGATTGCATGGAATCTCCTCTGAGCAAAAGAATACTGGCCGCCATTCTTTGCCAGGAACTATTGGAGAGCGTTCATAACAATCTCCCGGTCGTGAAGCAAGTACTTTTCTGGTTTTTTCCCACCCTGGATCAATAGCTCCTTTTTTCCCTAGTCCTAGCATGAGCGCAAGATTTGCCGCCGCAGTCTTGCCGCCATAGATAGCACTCGAAGCTTCTGCTATCTCTGATGCATCTCCGGCAGCCACCGCCATGATGCCATAGCGTCTGGCTTGTTCCAAAAATTCATTGCAGGGCGCAAGGCCTACTGCAATAAGAACAGAATCTACTTCGTAGCCTCTTGCTGTTCCTGGGATAGGCTGAAATCTCTCATCTACTGCAGCGACATAGGCTCTCTCGACCTTTTTATTGCCCTCTGCCCTCGTTATTGTCGTATTTAGATGTATTGGCACTCCTAAGCGCCGTATTTTATCGGCATGTACCTGATAGCCATTAACCCTGCCAGCGGCTTCGAAAATACCAGTGACCTCGATGTCTGCCTGAAGGGCATGATATGCAGCAATCAAGCCAACATTACCTGAACCTACAATGAGTATATTGCTATATGCCTTGATAAGATCTCGATTTACAAGTGTCTGGAAAGCTCCTGCGGCTATTACTCCAGGAAGATCCCAGCCAGCAAAATGCAGTGCTTTCTCTCTTGCTCCGGCAGCAACAACGAGAGCGGTAAACTCGACAAGCAAATAGGATTCGTAATTGAGATAGACCCCAGCCTTTCGGTCTTTATAGATGCCTACCACAGGAGCATTCGTCAGTATCGTAACGGAAGGGTATTGCAGGGCTTGCTCTTGCAGAATCTTAGCAATATCGATGCCGCGTGTTCCTGCATAGCAATCGGCTTCTGATCCGAAAAATTTATGAGTCTGGAGGACTAATTTGCCTCCTGCCTGTGGCTTGTCATCAGCTACGAGAACCTGAAAGCCCATACTGCCTAGCTCGGCAGCTGCAGCGAGTCCAGCAGGTCCAGCGCCTATGATTAGAATATCAGTGCGAATCGATCTGCGTTCTGCTTGAACAAGCGGGCTATCCTGAGGAGGCAATTTGGGTAGTCCATGAATTGTACGGACATCCATTCCTTGGACCAAAGGAGTTACGCATGACTTCTTTGGAATGCCATCTATCAACATCGTGCACTGTGCACATTGACCATTTGCGCAGAAAAGACCCTGAGGAAAGCCATCTCGAAAGTGATAAGAAAACACATGTCGGCTATCGGATATTAGGGCAGAAGCCACTGGTTCTCCTTCATAACCGGACATTTCCTCTCCATCGAACGAAAAATTCACGAGAGTCAGATTATTTTTTACAGAAAGTATCGGATGATGTTCTATGCGGTTCATAATTCATTCAAGCCTATGATTGAATTCCAAATCTGTCAAGAAAAATCATGATTTAGCACAATCTGACACAATATACAATAATATTCGAATTCTATGCATTTAATTGCATCCCCTCTCCTTCTTAGGATAGAACAGGCTATCGATGATATTCTGGTTATGCTATATTTTAAAAAAGTCAAATGCTAGCAACACCATAAAATAAATTAGACAAAGGAGAATTATCGGAAAAATGGATGAATTTAGCGGCAAACATATTACCATAATGGGACTTGGTCTTCATGGTGGCGGGATTGCGAGCGCCCGATTCTTTGCAAAAGCTGGGGCAGAGGTCACAGTAACAGACCTACGCGGCGCTGAGATTCTTTCACCAGCCATATATGAACTCCAAGGCCTGCCGATCCGCTATGTTCTAGGTCGCCATGAAAAAAAAGATTTCATCGATGCAGATATAGTCATAAAAAACCCTGCTGTTCGCCGCGATTCGCCTTATCTCGTTTTTGCAAAAAGAATAGAGACCGATATTTCAATATTTCTGCGCTATTCCAAATCGCCTCTTATCGCGGTAACTGGATCAAAAGGAAAATCGACCATTGCATCCGCCATCTGGCATGTCTTCTTGAAAAACAATAAAAAAGCCCTGCTGGGAGGAAATATCACAGTTTCTCCTCTTGATTTCTTAAATGAGACAGATGCAGAAGTCCCTGTAGTTCTTGAGCTTTCAAGCTGGCAACTTGGAGACTTGCGAGGTACAGGTCTATTGAGACCACTTGTAGCGGTGCTGAGCGATATTCTGCCCGATCATCTGAATTATTATGATTCCATGGAGGCTTACGTCTCCGACAAACGCGTAATATATGAATCACAAGATGAGAATTGCTGGACAGTATGTAATGCTGATCAGAAATGGGGGCATTCTTTTGCAGAGGAAACCCGAGCGCGTGTTCTTTGGTACGGCGAAAGGCCCCTCGAGGAGTCAATTGGGAAAAGTGCTTTGGGTGGTTGGCTTATGAAAAGCGAAATAAGTCTGTGTAATCACGATAATTTTGGGGCTTTTCCTTCGTCTGTAGATCTTCTCGAAGGCCATGGAAAATTCAACATCGATGGGCCAGAAGAACTACTCGTGCCAAGTCATGTTTTGGTTCCTGGGCACCATCAAAAAAAGAATCTCTTGGCCGCCGCGGTCGCGGCCCGGGCCTTTGGTCTGCGCCCAGAAGATATTATGTCTGGACTCGCAAGCTTTCCCGGAGTGCCCCATCGGCTCGAATTCATAGGCTCTACAAGGGACATAAGATGGTACAATGATAGCACTGCAACTATCCCAGATGCGGCAATTGCAGCCATTGAGAGCTTTTCTAATCCTATAGTTCTAATAGCCGGCGGAAGCGATAAGATGAGCGACTTCTCCACCTTTGCTCAAAAAGCAAGGAGCCTAAAAGCGCTAATTCTTCTCGCTGGAAGTGGAACAGATCGTCTCATTCCAATCCTCGATGCGAACAAAGTGCCTTACAAAGGGCCTCTCTTTTCGATGCATGAAGCAGTTCAGACTGCAGACAAGCAGGCGGATCCTGGTGATATTGTAATTCTTTCTCCAGGCTGTGCAAGCTTTGGTATGTTTATACATGAGTTTGAACGAGGTGATGCTTTTAAAAAAGAAGCCCTCATGCTTTTCGACCAATATGCTAAGCAGGACTCTATGGCACAAAAGCGATAGCTGCATATCCAACAAATGAACGATCAGGATGGATGTCGAAGCTGAGCTTGTGCCCAATCAGAAGGCTACGTTTGGCTCCTGCATTGAGAGCAAAAGATATAGCCGCAGCAACAGCTCCTGGAGAACAGGCAGAGAAATTATTCCTGGCATGTTTTAATACCTTGTCGGCATCCATCTCAAGCGCTGCGCTTATAAAACCTCTGTCGTTTTCATTTCTAACCCATTGGATAGCTGGCTCTCCCAAGCCTCGTGGCATAAAACCATAATTAGGGCCATAGTGGGTTAAATCGCTGGAAGAAATGGCAACAAGTTGCTTTTTGCATGAAGATGCCGCCCTGAAGAGGGCAGATCCGAGCTCTCTGGCTTTATAATCTGGCGGAACGCGAAGCCATAGAATACGAGCCTCTGGGAAACGAAGCCCAGCAAGAGGCAACATTATTTCAACAGAGTTATCTATGTCTCGATCTGGAGCGATTTCTTGGATCCCAACATTCTTCAATTCGACCTTTAGGGCATTAAGAATCTCCGTATCGTTCTCTGCATCTCTAACAGTACAGTCGAAATTATCTTCATCTCCATATAGGATGGGATCTCCATTACTCAAATGACCCCCGAGAATTGCCACTGTATCGCAATCTCTCAAGGCCCAGACCGACTTAGCAGCCAAATCCCCAGAAAAATACCATCCTGCATGGGGCGCGACTACAGCATATGCCGATAGATTCTTCTGAGATTCTGTCCAATCTGCGACAAGCGAACTGATTTCTGCTGAATCTTCAGGATACCAACCCGAAGACATGAACCTTTCTCTAATTCTGCGACTTGTAGCCATGGCTTTTATCCTCCTAGCGGCAATCCCATGCATTTTGTGCATTTGAATCAATAAACAATACTCTCCGACTGGGCAGGTATTTGCCGATAATGATATTATATACTGCAGGGATGGAAAAAATGAAACGAACATTGCGTATAATCTTATTCATTGGCACTTTTGTGCTTTTAGCTCTCATTGTCGGATATGTCGCATGGAAGATCGGTGAGATACGCCTTCTGGGAGAACAGAGCGCATCTGCTGAGTATTCCATCCTTCGAAACGCAGCATCTCTCATAACAAGCGAAGAGGATCTTGGTGATCAATTTGTAAGAGATAGGCTTAAATCCCTATATAACGCAAGCACACATTTGCTCGCCGTTCAAGTCCTTGATCGCAACGGACTTGTCCTCTGGAAAATGCCCGATGAATCGCCCTACTTCGCTTCGCCAGCTACAAATCCTGGCAGCGTATTTCGCGCTCCAGGTATGTCGACGGTCATCTACATGACACCCCTTCCCGACGGCATGAAGCTAATGGCACTTTATTCGATCTTATCTCAAAGAGATATTTCGAACATTCTCCTTGTTCCGGCTATAATACTTGTTGCATGGATTGTGCTTCTTGTGGTATTGCAACTTGTATTAAAGGAGAAGCCTAAAGAGCCTAAAGAGGAAATTGGCACAGAAGAATTACCTGAAGCGCTTGAAAAGAAAGAGTATCCTGAGAAGCCATTAGAGACTGCCTTCTATTCTGAAGAAGCTCTTTCTGCAGCCCAAGAAAACATAGAAAACCCCGCTATTCAAGAGAATATAGAAAACATAGAAGAAGAACAGCCAGAAGAAATTGCCCAGAAAGAAGTAAAAACTTCAGAAATCACGCAAGCTGCCCAACCAGAATCCGAAGCGATCCCAATGTCTCTCTCATCTTCTGATGATTTTCTGCCGGGAGAATTCGTTGCTCCTGCGCCACAGGCCGAAGAGGAAACCGAAGAGGTATCACCGTCCGAGGTTTTCCCCTCCACCCTTTCACTCGGTGAACTAGAACGCAGCCTTGATATTGAGCTTCGACGCGATCAAGAGACATCTCTACTCCTAATTCACTGTCTACTTTCCGGTGAGTCAGACCCAAGTGCCCTAGCTCTGGGAGTTACTATTCGCGATTATTTTGCATCGGAATCGCTTGTCTTCGAGCTTGGGAAAGGCTGTTATGCGGCGGTTCTGCCTGGAACAGATGCTGGTTCGGCACTCAAGGTTGCAGTGGATCTCGATGATGTGCTCACAACTACTGCAAGCCTCTATAAAGATCTATCGGAAGAAGCACCCTTCTATTTTGGGATAAGCGCCCGATACAATCGTATGATCTCCCCTGATCGCCTATATAGAGAGGCTTTTGCAGCACTTGAAGAAGCGCATGGAAGAAGCGGTTCAAGAATCCTGGCATTTAAGCCAGCTAGCGCTATAGCATAAAACAGTGAAATGCCCTAATCGACAAACTCAATGGGAAAGCGCATTCTGTCCTTTGTAAGCACGGTATCAGGAAATATTTCTCGGGCTTCGTCGAGCAATATCTTGAGCTCTCGATCGGCATATCGCGGGCTATAGTGAATTAAGCCTAGCTTTTTTATGTTGCCAGCATCTCGAGCAATTAGAGCAGCTTGATGTGCAGTCATATGCCGCTTGTCGACAGCGCTCTCGAGCAGCGCATGCTCGAACATTCCTTCGCATATAAGAAGATCCGAATTTGACACCTCTTGAGCAATTTCTGGGAAATAAAGCGTATCTGTAACGAAACTGAATTTTCTTCCACTGCGAGGCTCACCCATAACTTCTGAAGGTTCTATAGAGCTTCCTTCTGTAAGTCGAACTGTCTTGCCGGATTGAAGCTCAGACCAAAGAGGACCACGAGGGACACCTAGAGCAAGGGCCTTTTCGGGGTAAAAAACGCCAGGACGCTTAGATTCTTCCAATGCGTAACCAAAGCACATCTTGGTATGCTTTAGAGGAAATGCTCGTATCGAATAATCATCACCCTGCCATATAGTTCCAGCTTCATATATCTCTCTTACGATGATGTCGTAATTGATGTACATATCCAAGAGATGCCGATTCTGATCGACAAATTCGGCAATCCTTGGAGGGCCAAAAATATAGAGAGGTTCTTCCCTATCTACCTGGCTGGAGAGCATTAGAATGCCAGGCAGACCAGTAACATGATCAGCATGCATATGAGAGATAAAAATAGCAGTGATCTTTTTCCAGCGCAGATTTAGCCTTCGAATTGAAACCTGGGTTCCTTCTCCAGCGTCAAAGAGAAACAGCTCGCCCTCTCTACGTATAAGCATGCTGGTGAGCTGTCGATAAGGGAGGGGCATCATGCCGCCACATCCGAGGACAAATGCTTCTAGATTCATAGCGAGTTGACTATAGCGGAAATGCTATAGAATGTCATCATAATTGTTCCGAATCTCTTGCATATTGCTTTCTCGGCATATCAAATGGATCAAGGGCTCTAATAGCTTGTCTCATCTCAAAGTGAGTATTTTCCATGTATACATCCTTAGCTTGGAAGATAACTGTGTAAGAATGTATAAATTCCCATCATCGCCAACAACCATAGCCACAAGCGAAGCATCAGCGTTAGGGACTTGAAAATCCAATTTTCCATTTATCCTTCCCTGTTTATTAAAGCAGAAAACCTCTCCTGCTAATCCTATATCTCTCCAACGAATACAGAAAATGCCATTCAATTGTGCGGCGATCATCTGCTGATCGATACCCAAGTCCTCAATACTGCTCTGCAATGGAAAAGAATCCAGAAACGCACCGCTTGATGCATCTGTCTCCATAATCCAACCGCCAATAGGCTCGATTGAAATTGTCACTCCCGATGAAGGATCGTACTTTTCGGAATAATAGTTGATCTTGAGCATCACCACTCTTTTCCCATCCAAAAAACACGGTAGAAATGACTCAAGCGAGGCAATGATGCGAGAGCCGCTCGTATTTGGATAATTCTCCGCAATTGAAACAGGAACGGGCATATGCTGCCCATCCCATTTTAGCACTTGTAAAAACATACCATTTCGATCATAGAAATAGACTGCTTTCTCCGACTCCGATGAGCAAGAAACTGCAATATCATCGTTGCTGAGAACATCGAGTGCAGTAATTACAGGGAATCTAATTCCTCCAATACCTTCTTGCCCAAGGAAAGGCAATTCTCTACCATCGGAATCAAACCTCCTTACAATTTGAGCATCAGCAACATAGAGCATTTGCTTAGAATCAGTAGCAATATGGACAGGATCATCGAATGAAACTTGGATTGCAAAACGGCCTAGATCTTTCGCTGAAGAAAAGTCACTCATCTGGACATCCCTAAGGACAAGAGGTGCGCTTCCTTTTCTAGGGTCATACCACATTGCAAGGGTCTGGCCATAAGAGGAAATGCGAAGGATTTTTGCCTCTCCTCGACTCAGCAGATGAAATATACCTTTCCTAAGGCAAATATCAACTGAATTCTTATTTTGGACAGATATATCGATCGAGGAATCAGATCTGCCATAACCAAGGTCAAAAAGCGCTTGTATCTTTCCTTCTTCCACGGAGGAGTGGCAGCTTATAAGGAAATCAGCTACGACTACTAGCAAGCATAAAATACTTACAAATCTCTTCATTTTCGAAATTATACCATTCCTTGACCCTTTTTGAGAACAAAAGTATTCTTAATGCATGGCTAGAAACACAATCCTATCCGCTCTCTTGGGCTCAAAAGAAGAAAAAGATATCAAGGCTGTTTTGCCACTTCTCCATAAGATCAACGAACTCGAGCCTTGGGCTCTGTCTCTTGATGATAGCGACTTCCCTGCAATGACAATAAAATTCAAGGATCGCCTTACCGAAGGAGAGACTCTCGATGATCTTTTGCCAGAAGCTTTTGCTCTTGTGCGGGAAGCAGCTCGAAGAAAACTAGGTGAGCGCCCATTCGATGTTCAGATAATTGGAGGAATTGCGCTGCATCAAGGAAAAATCGTAGAGATGAAGACAGGAGAAGGAAAGACTCTATCTTCGGTAACCGCTGCTTACCTAAATGCATTAGCAGGACAGGGCGTCCACATCATCACCGTAAACGACTATCTAGCAGAACGCGATAGTCAATGGATGGGGCAAATCTATAAGTTTCTTGGGCTAAAAGTTGGATGCATCCTTTCCTCGGATAATATAGCTAGAAAAGCCGCCTATTCCTGCGATATCACCTATGGAACCAACAACGAATTCGGTTTCGATTATCTGCGCGATAATATGGTTTGGTCTTTGGACCAAAAAGTACAGCGAGGTCATGCTTACTGCATCATCGACGAAATCGACTCCATCCTAATCGACGAGGCAAGGACACCGCTTATTATCTCAGGCCCTGCAGATGATGACACTTACAGGGTAAATGAGGTCAATCGACTTGCTTCGTCCCTTCTCGAAGTCAAGAAGAGCCCTGAGACTGGCGAATATCCCGACGAAGCCAAAGGCGAACTATTGGAAGGGGATTTCAAAATAGACGAAAAATCCAAGCGAGTTATGTTCACTAGCGAAGGATTAAACCATATCGAGCTATTGCTGCAAAAGAGAGGATTGATAAAGGGAAGTCTTTTTGACCCTGAAAATTTTCAATTCGTCCATTATTTTACGCAAGCGGTCCGTGCTCAGCATCTCTTCTCTAAAGACGTCGATTATGTTGTACAGGACAATCAAGTTCAGATAGTCGATGAATTTACAGGCCGAATTCTTCATGGTAGACGCTACTCAGACGGCCTTCATGAAGCTATCGAGGCAAAGGAACGAATCAAGATTGCTAGACGCAATCGCACACTTGCTACGATAACCTTCCAGAATTACTTTAGGTTATATAAAAAACTAGCCGGAATGACCGGTACTGCCGAAACAGAGGCTGAAGAGTTTAATAAAATATACAATCTTGATGTAATGGTCATCCCCACAAATAGGCCTGTCGTTCGAAAAGATGAGAACGATCTTGTATATCTCAATGAAGCTGAAAAGTATGATGCCATCATTGAGGCAATAGGAGAAATACACACAAAGGGACAGCCTATTCTAGTAGGCACGGTATCCATCGAAAAATCAGAAAAGCTTTCTTCCTTGCTTATAAGAAATGGTATAAAGCACGAAGTCTTGAATGCCAAAAACCATGCACGTGAAGCCCTAATCATTGCAGAAGCAGGTTCAAAAGGAGCAGTTACTATAGCAACAAATATGGCAGGACGTGGAACAGACATCAAGCTTGGAGGAAATCCGGAGTTCCGTGCAAGGCGAAAAGCTGGTACCGAAGCACCTGAAGAAAAATATAGAGAGATCTTATCTCGAGAATACGAGACATGGACTAAAGATTATGAAGAAGTCAAGAGCCTTGGAGGACTTTGCGTTATAGGCACCGAGCGTCATGAGGCAAGGCGCATTGATAATCAGCTACGAGGCCGAAGCGGGCGTCAAGGAGATCCTGGACGCTCGGTGTTCTTTATTTCGCTAGATGATGATCTAATGCGCCTATTTGGAGGAGATAATTTCAAACAACTGATGGGCAGAGCTGGCATGAAGCCAGGAGAACCAATCTATCATCCTTTACTCAGCAAATCCATCGAAAGCGCACAAAAAAAGGTTGAAGAGAGGAACTTCGAAATACGAAAACATCTCCTTGAATACGACGATGTTCTAAATAAGCAACGCAACTTTATTTATGAGCAGAGGAATTCAATCCTAGCTGATGACAATCTTTTAGAGAGAGTTCGCGATGCAGCCTACGAAATGCTAGAGGATCAGAATGCTATTCTCACCCAAGCATTCAAGGATAATCCAAACAAAGCAATCCAAGAATTTAGCTCATGGCTCTTTGATAGCTTTGGCATAGAAATGACAGCAAAAGAATTGATTGTACTCTACAAGTCAGGCGAGCTTATTTCTGATATTAGGAATAAGCTTGATCTTGATCTCGATTCAAAAATACAAGCAGCAGGTACTGAAAGCCTCAATTTTTTCATTAGATTTTCATATTTGCAGGAAATTGATGAAAAATGGCTCAATCACCTAGAATCGATGGAAGCTCTTAGGGAAGCCGTATACTTGCGAAGTTATGCTCAAAAAAATCCTCTGCTCGAATATAAGATCGAAGGATCAGATATTTTCGAATCCTTAATTTTTTCGATTAGGCACAATATCGCCTCAAAGGTCTTTAGAGTAAGAATCAAGGAAAGCACTCCAACAGTTGAAGCGGCATCTCCTCGATCAGCATCGAAGATAGAAGCATCACAGACAATCCATGAAGCAGTCAGTTCTTTTGTTAGTGAAAGTCAATCAGTGCGCAAAGAGTCCGCTATAGCTGCTGCATCCGCACCAGCTACTGCTACAGTTGTAAGACAAGGAAAGAAAATTGGCCGTAATGATCCATGCCCATGCGGTTCGGGCAAGAAATATAAATATTGCCATGGCCGATAGAACCGCTTGATAACGGAAATAATATCGGCTGCTATCTAGAATGGCTGGAGTGTCTCTATGTCACTAAACTGTGAAGAAATAGATCTCATTCTAAGCGAAGCTCCACTTGTTGGAACGAAAATTCAAAATGTCTATCAACCAACTTTTGATTCTCTAATATTGGAACTTTTTGGCAAAGGGATATTGACTAATTATTTTTTTAGCATCGCCCACAATGCATGCAGACTCCATCCATTAAGCACTCCAGCTCCCAAAAACGAGCGCCCCTTGCGCTTTATGGAATGTCTTCGCTCAAGAATTAGAGGAGGCACTATAGTACATGCAGCACAGATTGGCAAGGATCGCATTGTAAAAATCGATATTATCAGAGTAAATGAAGAAGGAGTTCCAGAAGAATCCTATCTATATGCAAGGTTATGGAGCGGAGCAGGAAATATCCTCTTAGTCTCTTCTGAAGGTATTATCATCGATGCCCTAAGACGCCTTCCAGCTCGGAATGAAGTATCTCGAGCTACATTTGTATTGCCTCAGCAACTAGATTACAATAAGCAATCTTCTAAGCATTATGCAGTTCGCAACCTCGAAGGCGATGGTACATTCTGGAAGCGCGTAGAACAATTTTATGCCCAAAATGCTGACAATCTTTCTCGCTCTATCTTGCTCGCTCAAGCGCAAGACAAATACGAAAGAAAAAAGCTATCGATCGAGACGACATTGAATCACCTTGTTTTTAGACAAAAGGAGTATGAGCAAGCCGAGCGATTCCGCCAATTGGGAGATATTTTGTTAGCTGGATATTACACTGAGATACAAGGAAGAAAAGCATTTGCACATGCTTATGATTACTATGAGAATAAAGAGATTCTTATCGAGATAAATCAAAATCTCAATCCTGCTAAGAATGCTGGCATTTATTACGAAAAATACCGAAAGGCTAAATCTAGCCTCGAAGAAATCCGTTCCGAAATTCAACATTGGGAGAAAAGTCTTAATCAATTGGACACTTGGCTTCATAAGCTTGAGAATGAGTCTAATCCATTGATCATAGCTAGAATACTGCGAAAAGGAGGAGCTGCTCGCTCAAAAGAGAAGCCTGCTTTCCCCTGTCAATACCTCGATTTTAAAGGCTGGAGGATTTTGATCGGTCGCTCAGGCAAAGAAAACGAGGATATTCTGCGCCATATTGTGCGAGGTTCGGATCTATGGCTGCATGCAAGGGATTATGGCGGCTCCTATGTATTCATCAAAGCTAAGAAAAACAAATCGATTCCCCCAGAAGTACTCCAAGCTGCAGCAAAGCTTGCAATATATTACTCAAAAGCTCGAAAAAATTGTGGTGGCGATGTTCATACGACTTTTGTCAAAAATTTGCGAAAAGTAAAAGATGGACCAATAGGCCTGGTTATTCCCTATTTCGAGAAAAATTTATATATTACTTTTACAGAGGCTGAAGTAAAGGAGATTTTTCAAGAATATCAATCTAAAGAGGAGAACTCTATATGAAGCGATCTATGATTTTTCTGGTTGCCTTATTCTTGCTGCTGGCTAGTATTTCTAGTCTATATGCATTGCCTAAAGATAAGATTGCAGTATCGGTTATTAGAGGCCCTTCTGGGTTGAGTAGTGTATGGATGATATCTGAACTTTCCAGAACAAGCCCCAATGAATTTGAATTCATATCGGTTGCAAGCGCTGACATGGTAGTCGCAAAACTTCTAAATGGAGAAATAGACGCTGGCGTTTTGCCTGTAAATGTAGCGGCTAAGCTCTACAATGCCGGAGCGCCCATTAGAGCTTTAGCAGTAGTGGGCAATGGTATGGTCAAATTTTTAACAACGGACACCAAAGTACAGAGCCTAGCTGATTGCAAAGGCAAGACGATCTACATTGCAGGACAAAAAGCCACCCCTGATTATATTTTCCAATTCCTATGCGCCCAAAAGGGCTTGCAAATAGAAAGAGATTACTCAGCAATTTATAGCCTTGCCTATCCTGAGATAGCAGCAGGGCTTGCAAGCGGAAAGATATCTTATGCTGTATTACCAGAACCTTTTGCAACTCAAGCGATTCTCAAGAATCCTGCAATAATAGCACCTATAGACATCACAAAGGAATGGCAGATTGCGACAAATCAGGCTGATTATCCAATGTCTCTCTTTGTCGCCAGAAAAGAACTAATTGAATCATATCCAGATAAAGCAAGAATCTTGCTTGATTCGTATCGCGCTTCTGTCCATAAGGCCATCGAGGATCCACAAATGATAGCAAAGCTTGCGGAGAATTTAGATCTAGGCGTTAGCGCTCAAGTGGCAATTATTGCTATCCCAAACTCCAATTTTGTCTTTATCGAAGCTTCTCAATCAATCCAAAGCATTGAGTCTTTGCTATCAATATTCTTGAAATTCGATCCTACAAGCGTTGGCGGTGTGTTGCCGAGCCGATCATTCTATGCGCAAATCAAGTGAACGCCGATTTATGCTGCTTAGATGGCAGCTATTGGGGATTATTTCGTTTCTCTTACTATGGGAGATAGGAGCTCTTTTTGTAAAAAGTGATATCATTCTGCCAGGCCCTGCTCAAGTTGCTAGAGCTCTTTATCAGCTTTTCGGAAACAATAAATTTTGGCTTTCCATAGGAGGCTCTTTCCTTAGGGTGCTCGAGGCGTTCATTCTTAGCGATCTTTTAGGGCTTGCCACTGGCATAATAAGTGGCATAAAGCCACAAGCGCAGGCTTTCTTAAACCCATTTATTGTAGGAATGCGAGCAACACCGGTTATGGCGTTGATATTAGTCGCTATGTTTTGGTTTCCGGCTTGGCAGGTGCCTGTTTTTAGCGCAATTCTTATGGCATTTCCTGTAATGCATACTTCGACAGAGGCAGGTGTGCATGCGGTAGACCAAAAGCTTCTTCAAATGTCGAACTTTTTCCATGTTCCTTCATCATTGGTCTTTTGGCGCCTTCGTTTGCCATCTGCGCTTCCATATATCCTATCTGGAGCGAAAAATGCTTTGGGGCTCTCGTGGAAAGTAGTCGTTGCTGGAGAAGTCTTGAGTCAACCGCGCATGGCATTGGGCACTGGTATGCAGGAGGCAAGACTTTCGATTGAAACAGCTGCGGTTTTTGCTTGGGCAATAATTACAATACTCCTTTGCGGTCTGAGCGAGTATTTATTCGGACTTCTAACAGATGGATTAAGTGCACGATTTCAACAGTCTTCTCAAGAAGAAAACCAGGATCTAGGCTGACAATGAATATCAAGATAGAAAATCTAAGAAAAAGCTATGGATCTCTCAAAGTGCTCGAAGATGTAACCTTTTCTCTCGAAGAATCTTGTATAGCCTCAATTATAGGGCCTAGTGGCTGCGGAAAGACGACTATCCTCAATATAATGTCTGGAATTTCCCAGGCCGATAGCGGTTCCATAATTGGCATTGAAGGCCGCAAATTTTCCTATTGCTTTCAGGAGCCTAGGCTTCTCGGTTGGCTAAGCGCGGAAGATAACTTGCGATTCGCCTTGGGCTCTCTGTTCCAATCCTCTTCTAGAATAGGCTATATAGAATTGAGAATCGAGCGCTTTTTACAAGAAGCCGGACTTTGGGAATTTAGGAAATTCAAGCCTAGCCAATTATCGGGGGGAATGCAAAAAAGGCTTGCTTTGGCAAGGGCTTTTGCTTTTCCAGCTGATATGCTTCTTTTGGACGAGGCCTTCTCAGAGGTTGATCTAAGAAAAAAAATCGAGCTTATGGAGGATTTTCTCCATTTATGGAAAGATGAAAAGCCGACTGTTATCATTGTAACACACGACATTCACGATGCACTATATCTAGCTGATAAAGTGATCGTCTTAAGCCAGCGCCCTGCCCGGGTGGAGGGGATGATACAGATCGATATACCACATGAAAAAAGGACTTTTACTTCTTCAGAACTCTATAGATATGAAATAGAGCTATATCGTCTCTTGGGATTCGATAGAAATATTTAAAACATTATTACAACATTCAAGAAGAGTACGAGCATCGAATGGCTTGTGCAGTAAAGTAACGCCTTTGAATTGCTCAGTTTGATAGGACTCATATCCAGTCATGAAAATGCATGCTTTCGCTTGACTATTTTTTTTCATCCTTTCCCATAATTCAGTTCCATATACGCCTGGCAGTACTATATCTGTGAGCAGAAGATCGAATTTGGTCCTTTCAGCTTGAAGAATAGCTTCTCCAGCGTTGATACAAGCATCAACAATAGCTCCTGCACTCTCTAGGATTCTTGTGCAGGCCTCCAATATTGATTCATCATCGTCAACAATAATAATATGCCTTCCTTTCAATATACTATTAGGCGGATTGATCATAGAGAGCAGAGAGTATTCTTTTTGGGCCATGGGGTTGGTAGTAGTATTGGTTCCCTTAAGGATAGGAAACCAGATCTTGATCGTGGTCCCCCTTCCCTTTTTGCTCTCAAGCGTAATATAGCCGCCATTCATTTCGACGAGAGATTTAACGATATATAATCCTAAGCCTGTTCCTTGATTTTGCGCTTTAGTTGTAAAAAAAGGCTCAAATACCCTCTTTATATTCTGATTATCTATACCAGCTCCATTATCTTTAACTGCGATTAGAGCATAATCGCCTGGCTGTATCATGGCTTCTTTAGGATAACGCGCATCGTTTCCAAATTGGCTAAGCTGGATCGATATATGAGGATTCTCAGTCTTTTCTAGTGCATCTCTGGCATTCACAACAAGATTCAAAAGTATCTGTTCGAGATGCGATATGTCCATGTTGACAACTAAGGACTCTTCGGGAAGGCTTAGGGTAAGACTTATGTTCTCAGGGATAAGCCTCTTTAGTATTTTATAGGTGTCGCCCATGACTTCTCTCAGATCGATTGGAGCGGGCGAATAGGGCTTGTGCCTGGAAAAGCCCAATAGTTGTCGCGTAAGTCCAGAAGTCCTCTTAACAACTCTATCTATTCCTCGAATATCTTCATGCGCGGGCGAATCATTGGGAATTTCGAGCTTTATCATTTCCAGAAAGCCCATTATAGAAGTCAAAAAATTATTTAGATCATGAGCAACACCACTTGTGAGCCGTCCTATCTCCTCTCTCTTCTGTGACTGAAACAATTCCTCCCTCAGCCTCCTAGATTCGGTGACATCCAAGAACTCACATAGAATTTGTACACTGCTTCCCCCCTCCTGAAACCTAGAAAAGCTGCATATGAAATCGCGCGATCTTTGTTTGAGGCTATCCACAATTCTATCTGTTTGAATCTCTCTCTGTAGAATATTATTTTCTTCAAGGCTTTCGATTATCTCTCTCCAGATCATATCATTGGGTAAGATATCCTTTACATTTTCAGCTCTTATTGGATTGGAAAAGCTAGATTCAAATACTTTATTTCTCTCTAGGATTCTTCCTTCGATGTCGGTTATGCATCTCGCTGATAGACTATAAGCAAAGAGATTTCTATATCGGTGTTCGCTATCTCTCAGTTTTTTTTCCATCGATGAATGGTAGAGCGCAGTTTCGACATTGGCGATAAGCTCTCGTTTAGAAAATGGCTTTACAAGAATGCCAAGAGGCTGCGCTTCCCGCAGTTTTGCTGAAATACTTGTAACGCCATGATCACTGACAACAAGGCAGTATAGGCCAGTCTGTCTATGTATCCGTATTGCAGCGTCAATTATTTCAGGTTGATTGTCTCCAATATCAATGATAAAAAGCTCATACTCGAGCCCATTAAGGTCCTTATATGCCTGCTCAATTTTTTCATAGATATTTACTTCTGCTAGCCCTTCTTGTTCTATACTCTTTGCGATATCTAACGCTATTAGAATGTCGGATTCAAGAATGGCAATTCTTGGCATCTTGCAGGCCTCCCTGCCTCCCTCTTGCTTTAGATCGATTGTCCATGGAAGAAGCTTTTCAAATAATTGTAGCACTATCGCTTGCAAACTCCAAATGGATAGTGCGTTCGAAATATCCGCTAAGCCTAGACTTGGCGGAAAATTCAAGGATAAATATCTTATTTTTTTGATCGAGTCGAAATTTGTTAACAGTGATAACATCGTTTTCACTAAGGCCTATTTCATCGGCTGCCTCTGCAGGGCATACCCATTGTACAGAATAGAGGCCC
>MWDY01000264.1 GCA_002070755.1 Spirochaetes bacterium ADurb.Bin110
CAACAAACCCCAACAAGGGCCCAAATTCTCCAGAAATAGGCGCAAGCGATGTCCCAAATAGGATCGCCAAGAGCGACCCTGGTGCATATAAATCCTTATCGAATACAAAAATCGCTACCACAATACCAAGTACGATCGGTAAGACATTCTTAAGATGCTTCCCAAAGAACGAAAAACCAAGAATCGTGAAAAGTCCTCCCAAGACAGGCCCATTGAAAGGAGCCTTGATAACTAGCAAGAAGATCCAAAACAACAACCCCAGCACTATCATGTTCAGAAAAGCGCCCTTTACCGATACGAAGTCTGAAAAATCACTAGGAAGCCTGCCGCTCATACCTAGGATTTTCCGAAAATCCAAATAAGAATGGCGAAATAGAGCTAATATGTTCTTGGGATCCTCCATCACAATACAAAAAAGAGCAACCAGCAAAACAAAAGGCAACAGAGCCACGAGAATCGGACTATGAGTCGTTCCCCACGTTTCTAAAGGCAAAATATCTGCACCTGCCGCATGGAAAATCGAAGCCGCAAAAAGCCCCAAAAAGCCTGCAGTCAGGCCCATATTATAAAGGCTGTATCCCTGGTGAAGCCGAAGCATGGCAATGGCCATCGGTGGAAGGATTAGTCCAATGCCCAATCCGATAGCAAAAGAAATGGGCAAAGAAAAAACGCTTTTCACTCCGAGCTCGAAGGCGATAAAGGTGATAAATGGACCCATAGCAGTCCCGAACATAGCTATGAGGGCGTAGTCCCGAGGCTTTTTCCTGACTAAGAATGCAGAAAGAGATACTCCGAGCATAATCGGAAGGCAATTGAAAAGAGTCTTGCCAAAAAAAGCAAAACCCATCATCGTAAAAAGAGCCGCAAGAGAAGCTCCACTTAATCTGAGTCTATTTATTGCTAGAAAAACATAAGCAAGAAAGCCAACTGCGCTCACGTTGAGCAGTGTAGACCCCACTCCTGCAGCTGCAACAAAATCGCTCACCAGCCGAGCGGGCGTGACCTGCAGCTTTAGGAACCCTTGGATGGCTTGTATTCCGCCCTCTATTATCCCTGCTAAAAGCATACCAACCAGCACTATCGTCACAAAAGCGTTCAAGGTCTTAGGCTGCTCCATTATGCACCTCTTTTATTCCATCCTAGAATCATGAAGCCGCATAAATCAAGTGTTACGAAGATTTGACTTGACGAATCCTAAGAGCGCCTTCAAAATGAAATAAAAAGGAGTCGCTCATGAATAATGGAATTTTTCACATTCCAAGGCCAATCAACGAACCTGTGTTGAATTATGCCCCTGGTTCGCCCGAACGGGCCGCATTGAAAAAAAAGCTCGATCACCTCCGCGGTAGCCAGATCGAAATTCCTTTAATTATAGGCGGAAAAGAGCTACGGACGGGCAAGACTGCCCCAATTCGTCGCCCAGATGCCCATAAGGAAGTCTTGGGACTCTATCACCTGGCGGGAGAATCCGAAGCCAAGATGGCAGTCGAAGCAGCTCTTACCGCGCAAGAAAAATGGGCAGCCATACCCTGGGAGGAACGGGCAGCGGTTTTCCTAAAAATTGCAGAACTAATTTCGGGCAAATACCGAGCGCTCATGGATGCTGCAACCATGCTCTGCCAGTCCAAGACCGCTTACCAAGCAGAAATCGACGCCGTCTGCGAGGCAATCGATTTTCTGCGGTTCAACCCTTGGTATATGGAGCAGATCTACTCGCAGCAGCCGGACAATGCAAAAGGAGAATGGAATCGATCTGCCTACAGACCCCTAGAGGGATTTATCTATGCAGTAACCCCATTCAACTTTACCTCGATTGCCACAAATCTCCCCACTTCTCCTGCAATGATGGGCAATACTGTGGTTTGGAAACCCGCATCGAATGCCGTGTACTCTAATTACATGCTTATGAAGCTCTATATGGAAGCCGGCTTACCGCCGGGGGTTATCAACTTTGTGCCAGGAAGTGGCAGTGTGATTTCCAATGTAGTGCTTTCAAGCCCTAAACTCGCAGGCTTTCACTTTACTGGTTCCACGGAAGTATTTCGCTCCCTCTGGAAACGGATTTCGTCGAATCTAGAGCAGTATCGGACTTATCCACGCATCGTCGGAGAAACTGGAGGCAAGGATTTTATCTTTATCGATCCAAGCGCTGAACTTGCACCTACTGTAGCTTCCACTCTTAGAGGCGCTTATGAATATCAAGGCCAGAAATGTTCCGCTGCATCTCGGCTCTATATACCTGCGTCGCGCGCTTCCGAATTCATCGACGCCCTAGCGGCGCAGATCTCCACAATCCCCATGGGAGAGATTACGGATTTTCGAAATTTCATGGGCGCGGTGATAGACGAGACAGCCTTCGAAAACATTCGTGGCTATATAGAACGCGCAAAAGCTAAGGGAGCAAAAGTCCTTGCAGGAGGCAATTGCGATAAATCTCGCGGTTGGTTTATCGAGCCTACTCTTATTCTCACCGAGGACCCAAGATCCGAGACTATGGTCAACGAGATATTCGGACCCGTCCTCACGGCTTATGTCTACGACGATCGGGACATGGAAGCAGCTTATCGACTTGTGGATTCTACCTCGCCCTATGGGCTAACCGGCGCCATTATGGCCACAGACAGAGAGCGCATAAATCGAGCTCTTCTTGCGTTCCAGAATTCTGCCGGAAATCTCTACATCAACGATAAGCCCACAGGCGCAGTGGTAGGCAGGCAACCTTTTGGAGGAGCGAGAGCCTCTGGCACAAACGATAAGGCAGGCAGCATGATCAATCTCTTGCGCTGGGTGAGCGCACTCGCCATCAAAGAGAATTTCGCTCCGCAGGCTAGCTGGCGCTATCCATTTATGGAAGGAGACGATTGAAGGGGAGATGCAGGGCACCTCTTTTGTGCGTCTCTTTTGTGTGCTTCTTTTACGGGTCTCTTTTATAGGCCTCTTTTGTGGGCTTCTTTTGTGCGCCCTCTTTGTGCCCTCCTTGCATTATCAGCCTAACGCAACATCAAGCAGCATCATCAAGGCGAATCCGCACATAGTGCCTATGGTTGCAAGATGTCCATTCGAATCGCGACTTGCCTCAGGAAGCACTTCCTCGGCAACGACATAGATCATCGCACCCGCGGCAAAAGAAAGCGCATAAGGCAGAATAGGCCTCATTGCGAGTACAAGGACTGCACCTAGAATTCCCGCAATGGGTTCTACAAGGCCAGATGCTTGTCCGTATACGAAGCTTTTCCAGCGAGAAAGCCCTTCTCTTCTAAGAGGAATAGAAACCGCCGCCCCTTCTGGGAAATTCTGCAACCCAATGCCAATAGCCAGCGCAATTGCACCCGATAAACTAGCGCTGGGTATACCAGCCGCAACCGCCCCAAAACCCACACCAACGGCAAGACCCTCAGGGATATTATGGAGAGTAATGGCAAGTACAAGCAGGATGCTCCGTTCCCAGCTCGTATGAAGGCCTTCTGCCTCACTCATCTCCGCTCCAATGTGTAAATGCGGCAAGAGATGGTCTACCCCTAGGAGAAACAGTCCTCCAAGCAGAAATCCAATAACCGCTGGCAACCATGGAACAAGGCCCATAGATTCGGATAATTCGATTGCCGGAGAAAGTAAAGACCAGAAACTCGCCGCAATCATCACTCCAGCTGCAAAGCCAAGCATTGCGTCGAGAACCTTCTTGTTGATCTCCTTAAAAAAGAAGACCATCGCAGCGCCGAGAGCCGTCACACCCCAGGTAAAGAGGGTTGCAAGAAAGGTCTGCATAACATGGTTTTCGGTATTCATGGATACCTCTTTAGGGACTATTATCTTTGGGCCTATTCTATTTAGGCACTATTCTCTTTACTCACTATTCTATCCGAAACGAGTTAGGAAAATACAGGCCGGCTGCCGGGCCAATCGATATTTAATCTACTAAGATTGACTGAATTCCATGTTGCATATATCTTTTCCAACTATCGACCATTGATGGAGGGGCCTATGTCGCATCATAAGAATCTGGTCTTCAAGGGAGGCGGAGTCCGCGGGGTCGCGTATATAGGAGCGCTTCAATACCTCTACGAGCAGGAGATGATGCGCCATATCGAAAGAGTTGCCGGTACTTCGGCCGGAGCGATAACTGCCCTCGGCGTCGCAATGAATCCGACAGATTTTAGGAGCTTCAAAACGCTGGCCGATAGTCTCGACTATCGTAAGGTTCCCGCAGAACAGGATGAGAAGACCGAAAAACTTACAAGCAAGCGTCTCATCTCAATCATCGAGCACTATCGCGAGCTTGCCATTTTCAAGAACCTACAGTGTTCCATTCGGCTTTTGCAGGAGAAAGGCTGGTATTCGAGCGAGTATCTCTATACATGGCTTCGCTCTATCATCGCCGAGCAATTCACTGTCGCCAAAGATGTCTATACTTTCGCTGATTTTGCCAATTCGCAAATCCATAAAGACGGTAGACCATTCCTAGACCTATATATCACAGGGACCGATGTGTCCAATCGAACTTCTCGACTCTTTTCGCTTGAAACAACCCCCGATATGGAAGTCGCACTCGCCGTTCGCATCTCGATGTCCATTCCACTTTTCTTCGAGGCCATACAGTACCAATATCCAGGAACCGAAGAACCTCAATTCTATGTCGACGGCGGCGTTATGTGGAATTATCCCATCAATCTATTCGACGATCATAAGTATTGCAGAAAACTCAATGATGGCGCAAATACCGAGACTTTGGGCCTTTTTCTATTTTCTTCTTCCGAGAAGACACAATATCCTCCCATAAAATCGATGCTCGACTATATGGAGTCGCTCTTCGAAAGTGTTTCGACGGTGCAAGAGCAGCTCGCCATTCGGACAGAAAAGAACTATTCCCGGACTATATATATCGACGATTGCGGGATCGATTCCACCGATTTCGACATCGAGCCAGAAGACGAGCGATATAGAAAACTGGTGGAGTCGGGATACAAGGCAACCAAAGAGTTCTTCGAATCCAAGACGGAATGGTCTCAGTTCCTCGCATTCCTAAAAGAGCGTTTTGGATGGAAATAATAGCCCTATTCGCTTCTATCCACGAGCCTCTCGGTATATAGAAAGCCTTATGCTTGAACAACATCATTTATCATGCAATATTGCATATGCTTAAAATTCGAGCGTTAGGAGTACATTCATGAATCTTGTTCCCGAAAAAAAGACAAATCCTGCCATCAAGCAGGTTATCGGAGTAATAAGCGGCAAAGGAGGAGTTGGCAAGTCTATGGTCGCATCTCTTATCGCTCAATCCTTTGCCGCTCGCGGCCTCAAAGTGGGTATTTTGGATGCTGACATTACAGGACCGAGTATTCCCCGCCTGTTGGGCATCGATTGCTTTCGAGGCGAGTCCGATGGCGAGCATCTCTATCCTGTGCAAAATGAAGAAGGGATAAAGGTGCTCTCCATCAACCTTTTCAATGAAAATGAGGATGAACCTGTTATCTGGCGGGGTCCCTTGCTTGCCAAGGCCATCGATCAATTCTGGTCAGATACGATTTGGGGAGATCTGGATTATCTCATCATCGACTTTCCACCAGGCACTTCGGATGTGGCGCTAACCGCATTCCAGACTATTCCTTTCTCTGGCTTAGTGGTCGTTGCTACTCCGCAGGATTATGTCTCCATGATAGTTCGCAAATCGGTGAATATGGCCTCGATGCTCAAGGCGCCTATTCTTGGGGTCGTCGAAAACATGCGTACAATGGTTTGCCCTCACTGCGGAAAAGAAGTCGCATTATTCGACGATGGTAGCCAAAACGGAGCTAAGCGTATAGGGCTACCTCTTCTTGCAAGCCTGCCCTGGAGAAAAGAGCTTGCCGAGGCGCGCTCCCTTAGATGGTCGGCTCTTGGCGAAGAAGTCAAGAGAGATGCTGATCGACTTGCCAATGAAGTGGAGTTCGCGCTGACGGCATTTTCGCCTCATTCGATTCAACAAGAAACTACTTAGCGCGAATAGCCATTTATGCGTGCTTTGTCTCCGCAAAGACGCTCTAATTGCTCACTATTGTTCATTCCTTAAAAAGGAGCTCTATTCTTGATTCCTCGCTCGCTCATGACAGCGGCGCAACTCTCATGCTAGAATAATAAATATCAAAGAACAATTTTGAATATAGGAGTCTACTATGAGAGGAAAACGCTTATTGATGATTCCAGGCCCCATAGAATTCACCCCCGAAGTCCTGGCCGAAATGGCAAAACCCACCTTGAGCCATACCGATCCGCAATTCACCGAAGAATTCGGTCAAGCGCTAGAAAAAATGCGCAAAGTCTGGCTTGCCCCTAATGGTCAGCCATTCGTAATCGCAGGAAGCGGTACGCTTGCCATGGAGATTGCCGCGGTAAACATAACAGAGCCCAGAGACAATGTGCTCATCTTGCACACAGGTTATTTCAGCGAACGCATGGCGGACATCTTCAAACTCCACGGTGCCAATGTCGATATTGTCCAAAGCACGGTCGGCGATCTTCCGCAAATAGACGAGGTGCGAAAAAAGCTCGCATCCAAGAAATACAAGATATTCAGTATTACCCATGTGGATACAAGCACGGGAGTCCGCGCCGATGTAAAGGCTCTCGCTGCCGCAGCAAAGGAAACAGGCACGCTTGTAGTGGTCGATGGTGTATGCGCAGTGGCTGGAGAAGAGCTTCGCATGGAAGAATGGGGCGTGGACATTGCCTTTACTGCTTCGCAGAAAGCTATCGGTGTACCTCCAGGCCTTGCGCTCCTTGTAGCTAGCAAGAAAGCCATAGAGGCTTTTAAGTCGAGAAAAAGCCCGGTAGGCGCATATTATTGCGACTGGCAATACTGGCTGCCGGTAATGGAAGCATATGAAGGGCGCAAATCGGCTTACTTTGGAACGCCCGCTGTCAACCTTGTGCGAGCGCTAAACATCAGCCTAGGGCAGATTTTAGATGAGGGTATGGAGGCCAGATTTGCAAGGCATGCGCGCAATGCCGCGGCCTTCCGAGCGGGGCTTTCTGCGATTGGCCTTGGCTTTGTTCCCGTGCGTAAAGAGATAATGGCCAATACTCTCAGTGCCGTCTATTACCCAGAAGGCACAGATGCAAGCATTCTGCCATTAATTGCAAAGAATGGTGCCACGCTTGCTGGGGGTCTGCTTCCCACAATAAAGACAAAGTATTTCCGAATTGGGCATATGGGCATAAGCGATGCTTCGGAGATACTTGCAACCCTCGGTGCTATAGAGCAGGGTCTGGCAACCGCAGGCTATTCTTTCGAGCCAGGAGCATCGCTCGCTGCGACTCAAGCTGCATTGATGCAGCCTTAATAACAAAACCATAAGAATTCTCCACAATTGGCTTTATAGAATATTCCACATACGATATTATGAATCGTATGTGGAATTATTTTGTGCCTAAAGAATCACAATGGTATCGCTGGAAGCTCGATGGAGCCTCTATCTGGATGCGAAAAAATGGAGAAGAATGGCGCTTTGCGGCTAGCTCGATCCCTTTCAAACAAATCCAGAGTGATTCAGAAGGCCCCCTGCCTGTCGATGCGCCTGATGACCTTCCGATTGCCCTTACAGTCTCTCCTGGCAAAAAAGCAGCGCTGCGTCCACATCCGAGCACTGCGCCTTACCTTGTCTCAGCGCGAAATGAGGTCAAAATTTACCCAGGGACTGAGGCACAGTTCGATATCGCACTTCCGCCCACATTTCGAATAGAGCTCGAAGATGGTTCGCCTCTTTTCGAAAGCCTTCCATTTGTGACCCCCTATACCTGGTTTGGCGATAAGACAAGCGGAGATCTCTGCCTCTCGCTTCCCATAGAGCTCGATCCTCATTGCAAAAATGAACGGGGCTATTTCAAAGAAATGGGCCCAAATACCGATATCTCTCTCGATCCTATAATGCAGGAATCGCTTCGAAGAGCCGCTCAATACTTATCGTGCCGCTCGCTGATTCATTGCAAAATCATTGTTAAGAACAAATCCAAAGAACCTCTTGATGTAAAACGCCTCGTCATTTTTACGAGCCTTATGAATGTCTATCAAGAACAAGATAACCTTGTATCCGATACGGTGATCATCACGGCTACCGCGGATGGTTCGCTGCAAACAAATATCGATGATAGTGCCTATAAGAATCTTCCAAAGATTCATACAGCCCCCAAGACCGGCCTAAATGAGCTGCTCGTCATGAAAGGTGTAAGTTTCTTGCGTAGTATCACTGGCCTTTGATGAGAGGAGAATGAAATGGATAATACATTGCTCCCTGATTCCATAGAGCACTTAATACAGGACGCCCTTACTCCCGAATTCTGGAGCAAGGCTTTTGCGATCCTAATCACGGCGATTCTGATCCTTGTCTTTTTCCGAATACTACGGATAATTCTTGGCCGTGGAATGAAAAAGAGCATACCTGAACAAAAAGCACAGCTCATTCTCAAGGCGATACGCTACACTGGCTGGGTAATCGCTATCGTGTCGGTCTTGCAGAGCGTAGGGGTCAATCTTTCGGCATTGCTCGGAGCCGCTGGAATTGCGGGAATAGCCGTAGGATTTGCGGCACAGACCTCGGTTTCTAACCTAATAAGCGGCATATTCCTTGTCTTTGAAAAGCCCTTTCAAATAAGCGATGTCATTCAGATCGATGATATATCCGGAACAGTAATGTCTATCGACCTTTTATCGGTCAAGCTTCAAACCTTCGATAACCGCTTTGTGCGCATACCGAACGAAAGCATCATCAAAACGAATGTTATCAACCTCACCCGCTTCCCAATCCGCAGGCTCGATATATATGTGAATGTCTCCTATAGCACCGACCTGAAAAAAGCCACAGATGTGCTAAATGATATAGCATCTAAAAACATCTATGTGCTCGATAATCCATCTCCCCTCATTCTTATAGACAAATTCGATATTCCGGGCGTCAGCATTCTCCTGGGTGTATGGTTCGAGAGGTCAAATCTCGTAGAAATCAAGAATACGATTCTCATGGAGATTCAAGAACGATTCGCCGAGGAAGGCATCGAAATACCTCATCCAAAGCGCGATGTCTATATCAAGGGCATCGTCGAAAGGGAGTCGAGCGAAAGGAAGTCGAACGAAAAGGATCTCAGCAAAAGAGACTTGAGCTAAGGTGGCGATTTGCCCTTGCTCGATTCTGATTTTCTGCGACTATTACCCGATATTCTTGATCTTTTTCATAGCTCCAAGCAGCCTTTGCTGCGCTCTAGTATTGTAAGGGGGATAGAATTTTTCGACTGCGCTTATGGGTCCCTGATATAACACTGTTCTCTCGTGCGAAAATGTCTTGAAACCATAGAAACCATGGTAGCTTCCAGTACCGCTCATCCCTACGCCACCAAAAGGAGCATCAAGGTTTTCGATTTGCAAAATAAGGTCGTTCATGCCGACACTACCCGAAGTAGTTCTGGCCAAGAGCCTTTCGGCGCTTTTCTTGTCTCTCCCTAGAATGTAGAGAGCAAGCGGCTTTGGCCTCGCCCTAATAAACTCGATTGCCTCATCGAGCGAATTGTAAGCCAGCACCGGCAGTATAGGGCCAAAAATTTCCTCCGCCATTATGGCCATATCGATTCTCACTCCCGTGAGCAAGGTTGGCGAGGCATATCGATTATCCACATCGAAGCGGCCGCCGAATTCGAGTTTAGCTCCTTTGGAAATTGCATCTTTGACAATTCGCTCTAGTCGGGCGCAGGCGGTCTTGTCCACAATGCGTGGAAAATCAGCGGAAGCTTGCCTCTCTTCTTCGGTTTTTCCATAGAAGGATTCAACGGCCAGGCGCAACTCGATCGCAAATTCTCCAACTAGCTCCGAAGGGCAAAAAAGATAATCAGGCGCGATGCATGTCTGGCCGGCATTTAGGAATTTGCCCCACGCGATGCGCCTGCTAGCTTGCTTTAGATTTGCTCCTCGCAACAAAATGGCCGGCGATTTGCCACCGAGCTCCAGCGTTAGCCCTGCATGCACGCGCGCAGCGGCCTCGCCCACCTTAATCCCGACCGAAGGGCTTCCAGTAAAGAATATGTGATCGAATGGTAGCTCGAGCAAAAGATCGCCAAGTGTGCTGCCTGGTCCTTCGACAATCGCAACTTCTTGTGGCTCGAATACACAAGCGATGAGGTCCGCGATAAATGCGGCGGTGTGTGGCGTCTTGTTCGAGGGCTTTGCGATTACGCAATTGCCTGCGGCTACTGCTGAGATGAGCGGCGCGATGAGAAGCTGAAATGGATAGTTCCATGGAGCCATTATTAAGACCCGCCCTTTTGGCTCATAGCGCACACATGTCGAGGCAAAAGGCAAGATAAGAGTGCCCTTTGCCCGCCTTCCCTTCATCCATGCCTTGAGATGCCGTACTGCGACATCGATTTCTTCTATGCAAGGAAAAACTTCGGTGAGCCAAGCTTCGAATGCTGGCTTACTAAAGTCCGACTTTAGCGCCACATATAATTCATCGCTTCGCGCCAAAATCGCCGAGCGTAGCTTTTTCAATTTGGCAATCCTCTCTTCGGGACCCGAAAGGGCTAGTTCCCAGCGCCGCTCTGCCTGAGATTCAAAAAGCTTCTCAAGCTGCACTTTGTCCTGAATAACCATTTTTTGCTCTCCCTTGCTTTTCTTATATCATAAGATTACTTATGTTGTAGATAAATGTGAAGCTTGGCATATTGGTCTGGATTGACGGGATGCTTTATAAAGTATTCAGCAGTTGCAAATCTCTCAGGTAGTTCCTTTCCTTTAATTCCACGGCGAAATATCATCGTTGACAATCCATCAAATCCATACTATTTTCTACCGACAGAGGGAGAACAGGTAGAAACCGGGCCCGCTCGACGGGCAGCCCGTGCTTGGCAGGACTTCCAATCCATCGAATTGACTCACAACGAATCGTCCGGCGGGAGGTCCCCCATGAAAGAAAAGCATTCTTCCTCCATCAAACGTGGGCCTATGAATGAACAAGGTCCTATCATTAGTCAAAGCCCACAAAATCAAGACAATCTCATATCTTCAGTATCAAACTCGCGAGTTACGCCGGAATTAGCGCGGCGCGAGTCCATTCAGGGTCTTTCTGATACTGAAGCAAAAAAACGGCTGGCTCAGTATGGCGAAAACGTGCTTCCCACCGCTAAAGGCCCTTCAGCATTGAGTATTCTTCTATCTCAATTCAAAAGCCCTCTCGTGTATATCATTCTCGCAGCTGCGATTATCTCATTCATCGTGGGGGAAAGGACCGACTTTTTCATCATCATGGTAGTGGTCGTCATCGATGCGATCGTAGGTTTCTTGCAGGAATATCAAGCGCAGCGAACCTATACCTCACTTAAAAACCTCCTTAAGCCGACTGCAACGGTCATCCGCGATGGTCTGCGCCGCGATATCGATCTGCGCGAGTTGGTCCCTGGCGATATCGCGGTCATCGCCTCAGGAGAGCGTGTCCCGGGCGACGGAAGGTTGATCGAAAGCACTAAAATCGCGATCGATGAGGCAATTCTCACGGGCGAAAGCGAACCAGTGAGCAAAAAGACCGAGGAAGGTGCGAATCAAGTATTCATGGGAACCACGGTGGTGACAGGCAGAGGTCTCATGGAGGTGACTGCGACAGGTATCCACACCGAGCTAGGCAAGATCGCCATAAGCCTCAAAGAGGAGACACAGGAAGAAACACCCCTCCAGGTTCGGCTCAAGGCATTCAGCAAAACTCTCACCTTGCTTGTGATAGGGGTCACCGCTGCCATTTTCGTGGTGGGACTTGTCTCCGGACGACCCTTCCTCGAGATGCTGCGTGTCTCCATCGTTCTCGCCATTGCAGCGATTCCTGAAGGCCTCCTCATCGCGGTCACGGTCATACTCGTCATCGGCATGCGCAAAATACTTAAGCGCAATGGACTTGTGAAAAGGCTCCTCGCTGTTGAGACGCTTGGCTCAGTAACGACAATCTGCACGGATAAGACTGGCACGCTGACAGAAGGCAGAATGCGTGTCACACGCCACGAACTGGCTGTCCCAGATCGCGCAATAGAGACCATGGCGCTTTGTAACGATATGGAAGGGCCTGTCGAGGTCGCATTGTGGGAATTCGCCTCTGGCTTGGATAAGGATTTGCCACAGCGCCTCGTCGATATGGATGAACGTATTGGCGTCGAGCTCTTCTCGAGTGAAACCAAGTACATGATCACAGCGAACAAACTCGATGATGTCACGCGCGATTACCTCAAAGGTGCGCCCGAAATCATCCTCGGCATGTGTGCTGTCGAAGACCAAGAGCGCGAACATCTGCTTAGCCTTGCCGATCAATGGGCAAGCGAAGGCTTGCGGCTCATCGGTCTTGCATTTAGATCTCATGGAAATCTCGAAGAGCACTCCGGCTATACCTGGGCAGGGCTTGTGGCTATGGAAGACCCTATCCGCAAAGGCGTGCATGAATCGATCGAGATCGCCCACAGAGCAGGAATCCACGTAAAGATGATCACGGGTGATTATCGCAAAACTGCCGAGCGCATCGCGCGTTCAATAGGCATTATAGAAGAAGATCAGCAAGTCCTCGATGGAAGTGAACTCGAAGCCATGGATGATGCTGTCCTCTCCGATCGAGTCGAGCATATCGCGGTGTTTTCGCGCATACGCCCGCACGATAAACTGCGCATCGTGCGGGCACTCCAGTCTAGACAGGAAATCGTAGCAATGATCGGCGATGGCGTGAACGATGCGCCTGCGCTCAAGAAATCGAATATCGGCGTGGTTGTAGGAAGCGCGACCGATGTCGCCAAAGAACACGCCGACCTTGTGCTCCTCGACAACAATTTCCGCACGGTCGTAGCTGCGGTCGAGGAAGGCAGAACCATCTTTCAGAATATCCGAAAAGTGGTAGCCTATACCCTTTCCAATTCCTTTGCCGAGGTGTTTACGATTTTTGGCGCTATGATGCTGGGCTGGCCTACGCCCCTAGCGGTCGCACAGATTCTCTGGATTCACCTCATCTGCGATGGACCTTCGGACATCGTGCTCGGTTTCGAGCCTAAAGAAGATGGCATCATGGAGGAGAAACCACTCTCAGTAAAGGAGCCCATCCTCAACTCACTCGGAATGTCGCTCATTGGCGTGATCAGCATCGCAAGCGCTATCGTAGCCTTGCTGCTATTCGGGCATTATTACCAGGAACATGACAGCATTATCCATGGGCAGAGCTTTGCGTTCGCCTCATTTGCTGTGAACTCGATGATCTACATCTTCGCATATCGCAGCATGCGCAGGCCATTGTATCGAAGCGGACCCTTGAGCCGCAATAAGCCACTTGTTTTTGCGGTGGCCGCAGGGCTTTTGCTCGCCTTTATTCCTTTCCTCATACCAGGGCTTCGCACAGCGCTCGCTATCGAACCACTCGTACCAATACAGTGGCTCATTGTCTTTGGAGTTGCGCTCGGCTTGCTTCTTGTGGTGGAGATAGGCAAATTCATAAGCAATAGCATCTTCTCGAGAAAGAGTTGATCTCGGTGATATAAGAAAATCGAAGTTAAGCGAGAATCAGACGCTAAAGCCTTAATATGCATCTTTTTGCATCTAGGATTTTGTGATTGGCATTTGGCTTGAAGCATTTCCCTTTGTAACATTTCGCCGCAAACTTGGCTTTTATTCTAGGAGCCCTGTGATACATTTTTATTATTGATTCTTCTAGCTCACTATTTAAGGATTAGACAATGAAAAAAAGACTAAAGGTTGTTTTGTTCTTAGCGCTGGGCATAGCAGTTCTGATTGCAGGCTGTACTATTGTTGTAACCCCATCCGGTGACCAGTGGAGCCTATATTATACATGGAATGGATCGCAGGAAGGCTATGCAGTATGGATGTTATATTCTGACGGGACCTTCAACGATAACTACCAAGGAAAGGGAGATTGGGGTGCGTATAATAGCTTCTTCCAATTAGCCTATAACAATTCTACTTATTTCTATGCGGGGACAGTTTATACAGGGACTATCAAAAATTCAAATCATATGATCGGAACTATGTCAGGCCCAGGTGGATATGGTCATGGTACATGGGAAGCATATCGAGGAGTACATGGATATAGAGGGCCTACATCCTCTTCTGAACAAGGTCTCGGCTTTCAAGCTTTATCCCCTTCCGGCAGATTGATAGAGAGCCAGCAAAGCAAGGAGACAAATGAATGAAACCACATAGAAAAATAGCTCTTGCAAGCTTGATTCTGCTTGCATTCGCCAGCCATACATTTGCGCAAGTCAAGGTGTCGCTCACTGTACAGGCAAATGTACAAAATGCGCAGGTCTATATTGACGATAATCTTGCTGGCTATGCCTCGCCCAATCTCTCCTTACTGATTTTTCCAGGCACTTATACCATCAGAGTGGTAAAAGATGGATACCAGGAATATAGGACCACAATTACAGCAGGAACAGCGCCAATCACTCTCTTCGCAACTCTATCAGGAGGAACCCCGCAGACTCCATCAACTCCATCTATGCCACCCACTCTATCGACACCTTCAAGCCCCTCAACACCACCCTCTCCACCCCCTTATACCCTGCCTCCACCCATCACTATTCCTGAGCCAGGCTTTCAGCTCTCCATCGATGCCAATATCGACGGAGCAAGGGTCTATATCGACAATGTTTATGTAGGTATAACTCCTTACCGCGTAACACTATATCGCGGAGGCCATGTGATCCGTATCTCTGCTCCTGGCTATGCAGATTACACCGAAAGCTTGTACCTCTATCGCTCTATGGCGCTTAGCGCATACCTCTCTCCTCTGCCCATTGCTTATGAAATACGGCTTCCCGACAATCTGCAGCTCGAGTGGAAAACAAACAACAAATACCACGATAAATTTCAGGGTATCGAACTCTCCTTCGATGGTAGACGATTGGATAGCCTTCGAGGCGAAATTCTCCCAGGAAGGCACACAATCGCACTGGATTATTACAATCTTCGCCTGGAAGATACGTTTGAGGTTGAACCTGGACGGCCTGTGACCTTACAACTAGGTCTGGAGGTAAGGGTATATTGAGTTGATTGCTAAGGTACCTTCTAGTTTTTCCTCCACGCATTCAGCCGAAAATCACTCCCACGCTCTTCAAGGCGATGGAAATATGGTAAGCCTTGAGCAATAAGGGGATTTCGGGAACAGGGCTTGTATTTTCCGCTTCTCATCTAGGCAATTTCAACTCTTTTGCTCTTCGGTATTCATGATGTGTGATCGAAATATCCTTCACAATTGGCCTTCTTGAGGTAAAGGTGGTCATAAAAATATGGGCAAGTTGATCCTTGAAATAGCAAAGACCATATAAGTTCTTATTCTTTCTCTTATTCTTGTTCTTATCCTTGCACCATAAAAATTCACATTAAAGAGAAATTTTCATCAAATCTGCATAATTTTCTTGCTTTTTTCATAAAATGATACAATACAGTATAAAGGAGGTCATCATGTTGGTACGAGCTACTTTTTCTAACCTCTATTCTTTTGATGTTCCACAGAGCATCAGTTTTTCTGCGGCAGGTAAAGTTCGGGCACTTCCTGCTCATATGCTAAAAAAGAAGAACCGAAACTCGCTCTCGATTCTAAAATCCGGCATTGTCTATGGAGCCAATGCCTAAGGTAAATCTAATCTAGTGAAGTGCTTCAATTTCGCAAGACGAATGATTGTGAATGGCCTCGGTATCGATGAACCTATCCAAAGAACGCCATTTCGATTAAGGCCTAGTGCCGACCAAGAACCTAGCTCCTTCGAATTTGTAATCGACCTTGATGCTGATCTTTATGCATATAAGCTTGCATTCGATGATCATATCATTCTCTAGGAGTCGCTCATCAAGATTCTTCATACCACAGAGCACATACTTTTTTCCCGTAATTGGACTGGTGGTGAATCAAAGATCGAACTATTTGACAAATTCGATGGTAAAGAAGAAAAATCGCGTTTTCAATTTATCGCGAAGAATACTCGGCCTAATCAGCCATTCCTTACCGAAACCATAGAAAGCAATACAGGAAAGTATAGGAACATATATGATTGGTTCAGATATGGCCTCCAAATTATTCATCCAGAAGCCATTTTCCTTTCACTTGATTTAGCTGCAATGTCAGGAAGCAAAATGGCAACTGTATATGAGCAATTCTTTAGGGATTTGGATCTTGGGATTGCAGGTATCAAGGAAATTGAAATCGAACAAGATGTAGCTAGTAGGGAAATCCCTGAAAAAGTTCTCAATGACTTGAAAAAGATGCTAAAAAATGGCAGACAAATGACGCTGGCTAGTCCAAACAAAAGCCGCTATCGGATTACAAAAAACGAAAAAGGGGAGCTAAAAATATATAAAATCATACTACTTCATGAAATGGCGCAAACACATGAACAGGTTCCTTTTGATCTCCGTGACGAATCTGATGGTACACTTCGGTTGATCGATCTTATTCCAGCACTTGTGGAGATGTGTGATAAGGAAAAACTCTTTGTGATTGATGAACTTGATAGAAGTATGCATGCACAGCTCACTCGGGCTTTTCTTGAATATTTTTTTTCATGCTCTTCTTCCAGAAGTCAGATATTAGCCACGACCCATGAGCTCGACCTTCTTGATCTCGAATTGCTCCGCAGAGACGAAATTTGGTTTATAGAGAAGGACCACGGATCTGTATCCAATCTCTATTCGCTGGAAGAATTCAAACCAAGGTATGATAAGGACATCAGGAAGGGGTATTTGCAAGGCCGATTTGGAGCGATTCCTGTTATCCGCAACCTCGAAACAAGGATGTGGAGCAAATGAGTAAGCGCCGTTCCTTGACACGTATCAGCGGATTTAGAGATGCAAGTATTCTCGGAATCGCATGCGAGGGAGATAAAACTGAATATCGTTATTTTACTGAATTCATAAATGAGTATTCGAAATACCCCGCAAGAATACATGTCGAGCTTATAAAGAAGGAGAAACCTAATGAATCTGCACCTGAACTAGTCATCGTTTGCATTGATAACTTTAAAAGAAAGATTGGAGTACATCCAATAAAAAAAGCGCATCATTTTCCTATGATGCGCTTTGTCATCGGGCAAGCCAGACTCGAACTGGCGACCCCAAGTCCCCCAGACTTGTACGCTAACCACCTGCGCTATTGCCCGATTGCCTTAAGAAGGCGAAAATAAACTAGCATAGTGGGCAGTAGTTGTCAATGCAAAATGCCTTAGAGGCTTCTTCGTTCGCCTTCCCTACAAGCACCCAAAACGCTCATCTCCAGGATGTGGATCGATGCCCGGCCTTGTGAGAGCAAAGTCATATTTGACTGGATCTTCGGGCGCGTAGAGTCTAAACGCTTCGGTAACATTTAGCGCATCGCGAAGGTCCGCTGTCCCTCCGTTTTTCCTCATGCTTTTCCTCTGCGGCAAGAATCCCAATCGCTCTGTGCAGGTGCGGATCATGTGTGTATCCATTGGAACTATAAGGCGCGCAGGACTCACGCTATTCCAGCATCCTGGATCTATTTCATCGCGCCTTACCATCCAGCGCAAAAACAGAAAGAGCCGCTTTGCTGCGGATCCATTGGTCGGATCAGGCAGAAGGCTTCTGCGTAAGCCCTCGGGCACGGCCTCGAGAGCAAATTCATGCAGCTTTAGAACAAACTTAGATGAGGCGGCTACGACGTTCTCTTCCTGGCTTGCGGATATGTTACAAGACTCCTTCGCTAATTCCTTTCGCGATTCTCTATCGCATTCCAAAAAGAGCGCTTCCAGACTTCCATAACTGCCCAGCACCTCATGAATAGCCCACATAAGGGAAATCATATCCTTTGGAAAACAGAAGCGATATTGAAAGGAAGCCCATGCCAGCTCTATCTCGTTGCCCTCCATCTCGCTCAAAGTTTTTGCCGGATGCTCTCCTAATGGTTCGAGCGCTTTTTCACAAGCTCGCATTATGAGCTCGACCGATCCAAAAGCAAGTGTCGAGCACACAAGGCCGGCCACTTCCGCGTCTTCCGGCTTCTTGTAGCGCTTCACAATGGCGAGCGGATCTAGCTCCAGCCGCTCGGCTCTATTGCATTCTGCGTAGATCTCTTCGAGAAAACATGAAATTGCCGGATCATAATGGGGTATTTGCTGACCGGGTTTTTTCGAGTCGTCTATTTGCCAGCCAGCCTTTTTCGATCCCTCGGATGAGCTGCTCTTCATAATCTTGCTATAGATACTTGACCATATTCCCGCGAGCTCTATCTAGAAGAATAGCCGAGCCCTGCTTCTAGCTGCTTTATGCGCTCACGAATCTCATCATCAGTCGGATGAAGGGATTTGGCCTGTTCGAGGTATAGAACGGCCTTATCGCGATTTGTGGTATCGGACTTGTCAGATTGCCTATTATAGCGATTTAAGTAAATGGAAGAGAGCGAGACAAGCGCTTCCACATTGTCCGCTCTTTCTGCGAGTGCATCTTTTAGCTGATCTATAGCTTTGTTTTCGTCACTCTGAAGATTGGCTGACATATAATAGAGGAAAGATTTCAGCTCTTTCGAAAAAGGCGCAGCTATAAATTTTAGAACTATATCGAGTAATGCCGAATTTGCGCCTTCATCTTTGCTCATCCCAAGTCCAGGCAAACCTGGCACAATAGCCATAGGAACATCCCTAGTAGGTGCAGCCGAGGCTAGACCTCCGCCAGCCACCATAGCAAGGCTGCGCAAATAGGCCTCAACGGCTTTTTCCGATGTCGGTTCCTGCAAATACCAACCCAAGGCAAACTGTAAGGCTTCTTGGACATTTCCTGATTTTCTCAGGATGATAGCTACCATCTCCTTATCGAGGGGAACACCTCCTGCTTCTTGGAGATATTTAGATGCCATAATCCAATCCTGATTGTTATAGCTCTCCATTACGAGGAATTGAAAGGCTTTGTCTTCTGCCTGTTTCCTCCACGCCTGCTCCAGCGGTGTGAGATTTGGCACTTCATTCTTCGTGAGATCTAGTACCGTCTTTGCTAAATCGCCTGCTTCCTTATGTCGCTCCTTGTCTTCTGACTTCTGTAAGGTTTGAACAAGCTGTGCAAGCGCGACTGGATCTTGAGGGAAATAGCTTACTGCAGTCCTTGCAAAACGCTCAGCATCGATTTGGCGAGAATTCTCTAGAGCATATTGGCTTTTAAGGATGAGCCAGGTCCTATCCTTGGATGCGATCTTCGATGCACCTTCCATATTCTTCCAGGCAGCGGAATAGTCTCTTCTCTGCATTGCTGCATGTGCTAGGGGAACCAACAAATCCGTCCTAGATGGATCTTCGTTGAGTGCGGCTATAAGCCAGGGCTCGGCATCGAGTATGTTGTTTAGATTATATAACGCAATGCCATATAATGATTTGAGATCGGTGCTTAGAGAAGCCTCTCCTGCTTTGGCAGAAGATTCAGCGAGCGAATGCGATACAATCGGGTCGAGCGCTTGCTTTGCTTTTTCGGGTTTACCTTGCGCTAAGAATGCTCGCGCAAGGCCACAAGCTGACTTCTCTGAGAACGTATCGAGTTCGAGTGCTTTCTGGAATTCATTGGCGGCTTCAACGTATTGCTTTGCCTCGAAAGCTATCTGACCTCTCACAAGCGATGGGACAGCTGAAATTCCGCCGAAAGCCTCGAGTCTGGCGATGGCTATAAGCACCTGACTCCTTACTTCGCTGCGTGAGCTTCTAAAGAATGGCAGCGCGCAGATAAGCTCGCTCATCATTGAACAAGCTCCATTCTCAAAAATCTGTGGGCTCTTTCCAGCTGAGGCATCCCCCAACCCAACCAAACATGTGATATACTTTTGATTAGCTTCTTTTACTGCTGCGGGAATCTCGAAAGGTGCATTTTTTGGTCCATATACAATGACGCTAATGGTATTTACGATAGCATCCAATGCAGCTTTGTCCGGCGCTGAGAGATAGGAGGAAGCATTGATTTTGGAAGATGCTTGAGTCAAGGATTGCGGGGTCGCACGCACAATGAGTGCCTCGATGTCGGTAGCCTCATTTGCGATTTTCTTGAGCTGCTCGACATCCGTTTTGGGCAGAGCCTGCTGCGCCGAACTCCACCTAGGCGTGCCAATGCAGAGCATCGCTACGGTGCCTATAATGAGAGGGAAAAAACTATTGTATCTCATCCAATATCTACATCGGCATTTCATGGGCATTTTTTATCATAGTCCAATTGAGCTCACAATGCAAGAAAAAATGCAGATCTGTCATGCTCCTCGCCTCCCTATGCTTGCTCAGAAAAAATGATGCGTGCTAATGTATCAAGAATGAAAAGTGCCAGGATAGGTGCATTTACAGCTCCACTCCTCATTTCGATTTTAATCGTCTTTTTCATGGGATTATGGGGTCTTAGAGTTTCCGGGATTACTTTTTCCAATCTAGGCGAATTTTCGATATCGAATAAATCTCTACGAAGAGAGCTTCGCGACGCTCTTCATGTCTTTAATTCTCCTCAGTTGAAGAATAGTGGCTATTACTCGATCCAGCGCATGCTTGCAGCCAAACGAATCAGCACCATCCTAATCAAAGATGGGCAAAAAGCGAGCGCTGCAAGATTTCTATCTTCTCTCGCGGATGAGCATGATGATTATGAAGCTTGGTATCTTTTCGCAGCAGGTGCAATCTACGAATCCATGGATAGTAGTCCTATTGCTCGGATTTTCTATGAGAGGATTCTCAAGAATCTGCCTGATATGATGATAGATGGCCAGTCAATTCATAGGATATCTCTTATCAAGCTGCTCGAGGGCGATAGTCCACCTGAGAAAAAAGCACATTGGTATGGAGAATTCATAAGACGCTTTCCCAAAGCCGAGGAAGTAGGCCCTTATCATTTTCTTCTTGCAAAAGAGTACGAAAAGCTTGGGCTCTGGCCACAGGCTATCGAAGAATATCGCCAATTTTTGCCTTTTTTCGGGGTATCTGTTCCTGGATATCCCGATGCCCATGATTATGCGCGCAAAATGGTCGAATTCAATGACAGCTCCAAGGATTGGACATACCCCGATCTCGACTCTCTTGTTGGTCGCATTAGAAAGGCAATTGCGGCGCGTTCGGCCTCAGAGCTCAGAAAATATATGTCCAAGGCAGGGTTTTTCGCAATGTCCTGGTATAAGGAAGGAGGAGAAGAATCCAATTCCAATGTTCTTTTCAATTTTAGCAATTTTATGACCAGAGGCCCCATTTATGTTGCTCCTGCCCTCGATCCATCCTTTAACGACTCGGAAGCCTTTCTCCGCACATCAGGATGGACAGGTCTCATTCCCGTGTGGTATCTATGCTTTCGAAAGGTCAACTTTCCAGCCGATCCTAATGTGCATGGCAACTGGGAATGGGCTGGTATCTACTTCGGAGAAAAAATGCGATGAAGAAGATCAGATTTATTGGAATATTGTGTCTATTCTGCGCAGCGCTATCCTTGGCATCGGCAAAAGATATCGAAGGCGCTACTTCTTTCCAAGAAGATATTGAAGCTATTTCAAGCATTTCATCTATACTCGAGCCACCAGAAGAGCTCGAGAGTACTTCCCTCGAAGAAACACAAGAGCCTCTCGACTTAAGCCAATTTCTGCCAGAGGTGCCAAGCATCGAAGAGTTAAGTATAGAGGAGAGAGCAAAGAATCTTGAATACGATATTCCCATGCCCTGGGGTCACGAGCTTTTTGAGAAATATCGGCAGTATTACTTGAGTAACCAGGGTCGGAAAATTCTGCTCTCGACCATGGAAAAGGCCGTGCCATTTATGGATTATATTCAATCCAAAGTGACAGAATATGCTGTCCCTCAAGAGCTGGCATATCTACCTGTTATTGAATCCGCATTCTATCCCTTTGCAGTTTCGAAGAGTGGCGCAACTGGAATATGGCAATTCATGAAGAATTCTATAAATGGCTATGGACTCACAATAACTGAGTGGGTAGATGAGCGCCGCGATTTTATGAAGAGCACGGATGCAGCACTGAACAAGCTTATGGATAATTACAAAGAACTCAAGGACTGGCCGCTTGCTATAGCTGCATACAATGCGGGCTTGGGTTCGCTGAGGCGCGCTGTAAATGCCGCAGGATCAAGCTGCGATTTCTGGACAATCTACGATAAAGGTTTAGTTTCGCGACAGGCTTTGGACTATGTGCCTAAATTCCTCGCAGTGGCATCGATTCTGCGTTATCCGGATCTCTATGGTCTAGAGCTACCATCTTCCAGCATTAAGTGGGAAAGAATTTCTCTCGAGCAGCAGGTAGACATAAAACTCCTTGCTACAAAGGCTGAAATTCCGCTCGAAACTCTTAAGCTTGGGAATGCCGAATTGCACTATACAATCACGCCGCCAGAAAACAGCCATCTTCTCAAGATACCAGCAGATAAGTCAGACCAGGTAAAAGCCATTCTGTCGGATTCAAGTGCCCCTCTTGTTAGATACGAAATATACAAGGTTAAGCAAGGCGACACTCTTACAGCCATATCAAAGCGCTACGGTATTTCTATAGCAATGATTACAAAGGTCAATCCCGGCCTCAATCCCGATAAAATAAGAATAGGCCAGACCCTCATGATTCCTCTCTCTATCCAGCCCCTTCAGTCCTCTAGCGGTTCAAACAGCATCGCCGCTTCAGGCATAAGTATCCAGACTTCGATTTACACTGTACAAAAAGGCGATACTCTTTATGCTCTCGCTCGTCGTTATGGAACTACTGCCAATGATTTAGCCAGCATGAATGGCATTGCACTGAATTCGATTTTAAGAATCGGCCAAAAATTAAAGGTACCAGCTCGTTTATGATTTTCTAAGGAGCCATCGCTAGCGCGGCAAAGACTTTTGCATCCCCGATTATATTCGCAATATCCGCGTTTTCGTTGGGCTGGTGTGCCGTCTCGTTCATCTTGGACCATACTACACAATCAAAACCAGCCTTGCGCAGATAAGCGCCCACCGTTCCGCCTCCTATTCCGATTGCCCTTGCTTCGACTCCATATACCCGCTTTATAGCCTCCGCTAGTATCCTTACCACCGGAGCATCTGCTGGCGTAGCCCTCGATTCATTCGACTGAATCACTTCGAATTCTATTTTTACATTGTATTCAGCTTCTATGGCATGGGCCTGCTTCGATACCTCTTCGAGCATCATAGATACTGGATAGACGGGTAGAATGCGCATATCGAAATAGAAAACGTCCTCCCCTGGAATTGTGTTGATATTGGGAACATTTGCTTCTTTTTTGGTGGGATTTATGGTTGTGCGATCTGGTGAAAACAGAGGATCTCTAGCGGTAAAAGTGGATTTTTCCAGCCTGTGGATGCGCAGTGTAAGGTCACAAGCAGCAAGAAATGCATTAGCGCCCTTGTCCGGCATTGCGGCATGGGTTTGTTTTCCCTTTGTCGTTATTTTAAGCCAGCAGATATTCTTCTCGGCTACCTCGATTTCTGTTCCATCGACCGAGCCACCATCGGGAACTATTATGAGATCATCTTTTCCAAAAAGGCTATGATTTTCAAGAAGGTATTGGATGCCAAATTTGGAACCGACCTCTTCATCGGCTATGAACAAGAG
>MWDY01000265.1 GCA_002070755.1 Spirochaetes bacterium ADurb.Bin110
AGATTACTTCAAAAATGAGGCCATTCATTGGTCCTATGAGTTTTTGACAAGTCCGGATTATCTCGGTATAGATCCTGTCAAGCTTTCCGTTACCGTATTTGCTGGAGATGAGTCGGTGCCGCGAGACGATGAATCGGCTTATCTATGGAAAAAGGTTGGCATCCCTGAGGAGAGAATCTATTTCCTTCCGCGCGAGGACAATTGGTGGGGTCCCGCTGGAGAAACCGGCCCATGCGGCCCGGATACGGAAATGTTTGTCGATACAGGCGCGCCTGCCTGTGGTCCAGATTGCAGACCAGGCTGCCATTGTGGCAAGTACTTTGAAATCTGGAACGATGTTTTTATGCAGTATAACAAGAAGGCAGATGGAAGCTATGAGCTCCTTGCTCGCCCTTGTGTCGATACCGGCATGGGAATTGAGCGTACTGTTGCCATGCTGCAAGGGAAAAAGTCGGTTTATGAAATCGAGGCCTTTACTCCAATCTTGAAGGTACTTGAATCTATAACCGGCAAGACTTATGGAGTTTCTAGCAGCGATGCCGAAATTGATCGAAGTTTTCGCATAATAGCAGATCATATTCGCGCAGCAGCATTTATTCTCGGAGATCCTAAGGCTGTTTTACCATCCAATATTGGAGCTGGATATGTATTACGACGCTTGATCCGTCGCGCGGTTCGGCATGGAAAAAAGCTTGGTATCGAGGGACTTTTCCTTTCCAGGCCCGCTCAAGCCGTGATCGATATCTACAAAGAGTCTTATCCCGAATTGCTTGAGAATGCCGGTCGTATTTTTGAAGAGCTCGAGCGAGAAGAGAAAAAATTTCTCGAGACTCTCCAGAAAGGGGAACACGAATTCGAGAAAATCTTGCCAAATCTTCTAAAGAATCCAGATAAAACAATGCCGGGAAGGCTCGCTTTCAAACTCTATGACACCTATGGCTTTCCCATCGAACTGACCGAAGAATTAGCCGCGGAACATGAGCTCAGTGTAGACAAACGGGGCTTCGAGGAAGCCTTCAAGAAGCATCAAGAGCTTTCAAGAGCAGGAAGTGAACAGGTTTTCAAGGGAGGATTGGCAGACAATTCCGAAATTGTGACGCGCTATCACAGCGCAACTCATCTTTTGCACAAGGCATTGCGCTTAGTGCTTGGCAATCATGTTGCTCAGAAAGGTTCGAACATAACGGCCGAACGCTTGCGCTTCGATTTTTCTCACCCAGCGCCGATGACACCAGAGCAAATCGCTGCTGTTGAACGTATTGTTAATGAACAGATAGCTCGAGATCTGCCTGTGACAATGGAGATGATGTCTCCGGAGGAAGCAAAGGCTGCCGGCGCTATTGCGCTTTTTGGCGAGAAATATGAGCCTATTGTAAAAGTCTATACGATGGGCGATTTTTCAAAGGAAGTATGCGGTGGTCCTCATGTTTCGCATACTGGCGAGATAGGAAAATTCAAGATAATCAAGGAACAGTCCTCGAGTGCTGGAGTGCGGCGTATCTACGCTGTGCTGGAATAGGTCCATGCTTATTCCGGTCTCATTTTTTTGAGAGCCTGGACTGCTACGCGGTCATCCTCTGGAACAAGGCGCAAAAACCACGAGCCTTCGCATTTAACCCTTTGCCACCATACTTCGCGTATAGCTTCTTCAAGGAGCGACTTTAAGCGCCATGCCTCTTCGTCATAATCCATATCTTGCTGACAAAATATATACTTTCCTATGTCGAGCGAGAATAATGATGCCCTTTCGAGATTCGGATTCTTTGGACCTTCGGTTTCTGAATATTTGCTGTCTGCCAAGCGGTATACTGCGGATGGCTCGAGCTTGTCAAAAAGCTTAGGTCCATCATCGGTCATTGTGGAAAGACCTTCCTCTTCAAACTCCAACAGCAGTTCAGACTTACAACAGAGAATATCCGACAGAGTTTTTGCTTCGATAATTCGAGGCTCTTCAATAAAGATATAGTCGAGACTTCGGCATAGATGCAGAATTCTAAGTTCGATTTCCATAGGCGCATTCTCAAATTCTTTAGCTATTATTGTCAAGAGAGAAGCCAAGTACAAGTATCAATAGAGAAACATGATCATGCATATACACATATACCGCCCAAAGGTTTCATGAAGAGCTTATTCAAAGGCTATTCAAATAGTGTCGGGGTACACGACAATTTTATGCATGAGCCGCTAGATATTCTGCTGGAAATCTTCTGAAATTGGTGATAGACTGATTCGAAATGTCCTTGCTTGATCAAATTTCAGGACCGGCCGACCTGCAGGGCTTATCTATGCCCGATTTGCGGCGTCTCTCACAGGAAATTCGGCTTAGAATAATTGAGACTGTACAGCGCAATGGCGGTCATCTTGCATCGAATCTGGGCGTTGTTGAGCTTACAATCGCGCTTCATCGAGTGTTTCAATCGCCATACGATGCAATAGTCTGGGATGTTGGACACCAGTGCTATTCTCATAAGATTTTGACAGGTCGTGCAACACGGTTCGTAACCCTTCGGAGAAAAGGGGGTTTATCAGGGTTCCCCAAGCGAAAAGAGAGCAAGCATGACATCTTCGACACGGGGCATTCTTCTACAGCCATCTCTTCCGCTCTTGGGCTTCTTCAAGCTCGCCTGAGCACAGGCCATGCTGGCAGAGTGATTGCAGTTGTAGGCGATGGGGCCCTTACCGCTGGGCTTTCGATGGAAGGACTCAGCAATGCAGGTCAATTGGGTTTGCCTCTAATCATTGTCCTGAATGACAACCGAATGTCTATCTCTCACTCTGTGGGCTCGATGTCGAGATATCTTTCGAAGCTGTCGGCGTCGGTACGATACCAGTCATTGCGCTCGCGTGTAGATGCGACGGTTCTGAGAATACCTCGCATTGGAGAGGCGCTATTTTCCCTTATAAATAGAACCAAGCGAGCCATAAAAGCCATTTTTTTCAAAGAAAATCTATTCGTTGATTATGGATTCGAGTACGTTGGGCCTATCGATGGGCACAATCTTGTCTCATTGATAAATGCTTTTGAGCATGTCCGCAAGCTGAATAGGCCAGTCGTTGTCCATGTAGTGACAAGGAAAGGAAAAGGACTCGAAAAGGCAGAAGAGGATCCGGAGAGTTTCCATGGCTTAGGTCCAGCCTGCCCCGACATACCGGGATCAGGAACGGCCAGCCATGGAGATAGTTTTACATCTTGTTTTGCCAATGCTCTAATAAGATGTGCCGAAAAAGAACCGCGCATGGTTGCGATAACTGCTGCCATGTCTTCGGGCACTGGGGTTTCAAGGCTCGCAGAGCGCTATCCCAATAGGGTCTATGATGTTGGCATTGCGGAACAGCATTCAGTGGCATTTGCCGCAGGTCTTGCGCAAGGTGGTCTGCGGCCAGTGGTAGCGGTGTATTCTACTTTTATGCAGAGAGCGCTCGATCAGGTGTTCCAGGAAGTAGCGCTGGCTAAACAGCCAGTGTTGTTTGCACTCGATCGAGCTGGAGCCGTTGGCGAAGATGGCGAGACTCATCAGGGGATCTACGATATTGCACTCTTTAAATCAATGCCGAATCTATTGTTCTTTGCTCCCGCGGATGGCCAGGAATTATCAGCCTTCATGGATATGGCTCTTACTCTTGATATGCCTTGCATGATGCGATATCCCAAGGCTTTCTCACCTTCTCCGACTCTTCCAATAGCACCGCTTGAGATTGGAAGAGGGGTTTTTATGCGCGAGCATGAGGATGCAAGAATACTTATATTGGCTGTTGGACCACTCTCATATATTGCGGCCGAGGTATCGGATGAACTAGAGACAAAAGGGATCGTTGCGGATGTCTACAATGCCCGATTCATATCTCCGATCGACGAAGAATACCTTGTCGATATCTGTTCTCGATATGATGGAGTCTTGACAATCGAGGATGGAGTACTGACTGGCGGTCTTGGGGAGTCTGTAGCGGGAATACTCATGCGTAAAGGCATACAGATCAAAATCTCATCTCTGGGTTTTAGTTCGATACCGCCTTCTCAAGCAACCAGAGAAGAGCTTCTTTCGAGCGCAGGCCTTGATAGAAAAGGAATACAAAAAGCTCTGTACGAGCTATCAGATCTCTTCGATCTCTCAAAGCAGCAATTAGCAAAAGGAATCCCAGCGGACTTGTCTGGAACTATATCTGCTCCTAGTGAGATGCAGCATGCGCATTAGCGCAAATAGAACGCAGGTGAAACATAATCTGAACAAGATAAGACTTCCGAATGGACGCTCTCTCGATCTTGGCAGAGCACCAGAACATTTGCCCTGCATTATGGGTATAGTCAATATTACGCAGGACTCCTTTTTCGAAGGCAGTAGAAGACCTGAGCCGATAGCCGCAATAGACACAGCCCTCGATATGATAAGGCAGGGTGCCTCTATTATAGATTTTGGTGCCGAGTCTACGAGACCAGGTTCTAGGGAAATCGATTCCGAAGAAGAGCTATCAAGAGTTCTGCCTGTGCTCGAAGGCTTTAGAGCCGCAAGCGATTCTGTAGTCTCGGTCGACACACGTCACCCCAGAGTCGCAGAAGCCGCACTTGCTGCTGGAGCAGACATAATCAATGATATCGAAGCATTGCAAAGGCCAGGCATGGCTGAAGTCGTTGCAAGAGGCAGAGCGGCAGTGATTCTCATGCATATGCAAGGAACACCCCAGAACATGCAACAAAACCCTTCCTATGAAAACTGCCTCGAAGAAGTCCGCTCTTTCCTTGAAGGTGCCGCTGACTACGCTATCGAGGCTGGTATATCCCCAGACGCGATAATCCTCGATCCAGGTATAGGGTTTGGTAAGCTCAAGGAGCACAATATTGCAGTTTTGCAGGGTATTGAACGCATAGCTTCGCTTGGTTACCCTGTTCTGATTGGCCTTTCTCGTAAACGACTCATAG
>MWDY01000266.1 GCA_002070755.1 Spirochaetes bacterium ADurb.Bin110
TTGCGGCACTCGCCGCATATACCAATAGCATAAAAATAGTGCGAAGTTATCGAAAGTCCATTTTTAGCGCTCATCTGTGCGACAATTTCATCGAATTGACACTGGCCAAGGTCAGTAAAGCGATGACAGCGCTCACAGTGAAACCAATGTCGATGTTCGCTCCGGTGAAGCACATAATAACGCTCTGTTCCATGCGCATTGCAGTATAAAATAAAAGAATCGATGCGGCCTTTTTCTTCGAGAAAATGAAGCGCTCGATAGATTGTGGCAGGATCATGCTCGCTTTTGTATTTATCGCAGAGCTGACGCGCAGAGATTGGCTCTGATGCTTGAATGATACTGTCCAAAACATGATTACGCGCCTTTGTCATTGCATTCTCCTGGCCCGAGCTACTAGCTCGAGCTCTTTGCTCGAAATCATAATACCCTATTGCCCATCTCGACTCCGAGAAATCTTATTCCCAGAATTATAATCTCGACGACCTACGACCTTGGAGCATTCTGCCCACCGAAATCCCGATATAGACCATCCCTGCTATTAGAACTATCAATGCTCCTGCCGGCAAATCGAAAACCCATGACAAAACCAACCCAAGCACCGAAAATATAAGCGCCAGAATGCTCGAATTCACCATCATCCCAGCTAGATTGCGCGAAAAAAAGCCAGCCGTACCAGCAGGCAGGGTTAGCATTGCTATCACCATGACTATGCCCACAAAGGTTTGAAGCATAACTATCGCGACCGCGATCATAAGAAGCAGGACAAGGTAAATGGCCATAACCGGCAAACCTTTGGTAGCGGCAAATTCCTCATCGAAAGAAGCTGCTTCGATATGTCTGTAGAATCGCACCACAAGTAGCATTACTATTATGTTCAGCGCTCCCAGAATATAAAGATTTTTTTGAGTCACAAGCAGAATATTACCAAAGAGATAGCTCATGGGATCCGCATAGCCTGGAGTCTTGGCCATAAAGATCACACCAAGGCTCATACCGATGGCCCAAAGCGCATTGATCACAGTGTCTTCGCGCTGTTTTGCCTTTATCGACACAATGCTGATCGTTATGGCCGCAAGGATAGCAAACACGAGCGCGCCTAGCATGGGGCTTATCCACTTAGGGGCACCTCTCGAAACAAGAAAGAGAGCAAGCCCTATACCTCCCAATACAGTATGCGAAATCGCTCCAGCGAGCCCAGCAATCCGCCGTACAGTGACCAGAGAACCAAGAATCCCAAACAATAAAGCTGCTAAGACGCTGCCTATAAGAGCATTTCTGACAAAGGGAATAGAAGGATTCATTACTGCTTGGAAAAAGCTAATCATGGATCTTTTCCTTCGCAGCAAGCATTGTCGGGCAGCTCGATGTCATGCCGAACTCGTAGCATATTGCTTCCATAGATATCTTTTGGCAGGTCTTCTGCTTTTTCCATGGCATGTCTATGTACAGAGTGAGGGTGCTCAGAATCCTGGCCTACGCATAGAACAGTATCTGCCAGTCCTGATACAAAATCTGAATCATGGGTGGCAATTAGGATCGTTGCGCCCTTTTTTATGCGAGCCAGTACCTCGAAGAATTTATTCTCGCTTTCAATATCCATATTTGCCGTTGGTTCATCCAGCACAAGGAGCCTTGGATGCCCTACCAGCGCCCGAGCTACCAGGACTCTTCGCCTCTGTCCGCCCGAAAGAGCCGAGAAGGGGCGCGCTCGAAGATCTGTTACTTCTGCTTGCTCCATAGCCCACTCGATATCTCCCCTTTTTTGGTCCTTAGAAATGTATGAAAGTCCAGAAAGCCTCCCCATGCCTACGACATCTTCGACTCGAATGGGAAAAGCCGGGTCAAAGCTTGCATGCTGAGGCACATAGCCTATAGATTCAATTCGTCTGCGAGGAGAAACACCAAACACAAGAACTTGTCCCTGCTGTGGCTCCAGAAGACCTACAACGAGCTTGAGCAAAGTGCTCTTGCCCGCTCCATTCTTGCCGGTAAGCACGACGAATTCGCCACTGTGCACATGAAAGCTGACATTTCTGAATACCTCTGCCTCGCGATATCTAAAGGCCAAGTCGTGGCACCAGATAGCAACATTCTCTGGAGGATGAGGCAGAGTAGGTTCAACAATGACCCCATGCTCCTTGTCATCCATGAAATCTAGGCTGCTTGGGGTTTGCCTTAACATGGCAGCCTCATTTTGAGCTGCTTGGCTCATTTTATTCTCCTTTAGCTATTGCCATAGACAGAGCCTGACCTATTCTGGACAAATTTTCTAGCCAATCAACAGCCAGAGGGTCGATTGGCACCACTACAGCTCCTATAGCGCTTGCAATGGCTTTTGCAGCGCTTTCGGAGAATTGGACCTGAGTGAAAATTGCGCGGGCTTTCTCTTTCTTTGCAAGCTCTATGAGAGCGTAAAGCTCTCTCTGCGTCGGTTCTTTGCCGCCAAGCTCAACCGCAACCTGCTCAATATCGAACATGTCAAGAAAGTAGCCAAATGCAGGGTGATATACAAATACTCGAGCGCCAGAAAGCGGTGCAAGCTTTGTCTTCAGTATCAAGTATACGGAATCGATATCTTTTAGATAGTTTTGACAATTGGTTTTGTACAGTTCTTTCCCTTCTGGGTCTATGGCTATCAGAGTGTCTTGGATTACTTTTATCTCTGCCTTGGCCTGTTCGATGCCAAGCCATGTATGCTGATCTCGGTTCTGGAGAGCTGGATCTTCAATCTCCACATGCTTAACAGCTGCTTCTTCATCATGCTCCTGCTCAGTAGGCCGGAGCTTTCGGAATTGGACATTCTTTGTTACGTCGACTATTTGAAGCTTTGGAAACATAGAACGCAATTTCGGCTTAAAAGAATACTCAAAGTCTACGTTGATGGAAAACCATAGCTTTGCAGTTCCTATTTCGGCAAGCTGGCGAGGCGAGGGTTCAAAAGAATGAGGATTCGAGCCTGAAGGCATTATTACAATGACTTCAACTCTGTCCCCCGCGATACGGTTCACCCATTCCCTCATTGGCGGAATACTCACCGCGACTTTGATGGGCTCTTTCTTGCTCTCTGAATACCCTAGCCCTACAATCCCTAGAAAAATGATCAGTAGCGCCCAAATCGTTCTAAATCTGCAATTCATTTGCAAAATATATCGAGAAGATGGAATTTTTGCAAGTCGTTTGCAAGAAAATGAACATTTAGCCTTCAACTGCTATTGAACCTCAACCTCAAAGCTTTCTTCAGCTCCATGTCTGAATGAGAAATGCGACATTATGAATTGAGGATTCAAATCACGCTAAGCTAGAGACCGAACTGATTCGCGCTCGACGATTGTCGTCGAAAAAAGCTCTACTTTCTCTTGCATATGCCCTCGGGCAATCCAATCGCATACAAGATCTGCGCTCTTCTTGCCCATTTCGAAGATTGGCTGGCGAACAGTGGTCAAGGCAGGAGTAGTAAAGGCTGAAATATCGATATCATCGAGACCGATTACGCTCATGTCTTCGGGCACTCTAAGGCCTGAATCATAAAGTGCTTTTATCGCTCCTATCGCTAGCTCATCAGTCGCAGCGAACACCGCCGTCATGGGCAATCTCCTATTCAAAAGTGTAACCATTCCCGAGCGGCCAGCCTCGGGGTTGTAGGAAGGGACGCGGACAATGAGCTCTTGATTGTAAGGAATATCATGCGCTTTAAGCGCCTGTCGATAACCTTCTTCTCGCTGTTTGCCAAAACTGAAATGTCCTCCTGTAATGAGCCCAATATTGCGATGTCCTCTCAGTATAAGGTATTCGGTCGCTAGAGCAGCGGAGGCTTCTTCTTCTATGTGAACCGCGGGGAAATCAAATTGCTCCTTCTCGAATGTACAGAGCGCGACAGGTAAGCCTCTCTCTTGTATATGCTGATAGACCGCTGGGCTGTCGAGCTCATGGATGAATATTATGCCATCTAATGTTTCGCTCTTGAGGCGGCGCAGAAATGCTTGTTCACTGGCTTCAGACCATCGAATAAAAAAGAATTGGGTCTTATAACCTCGCTGTTCAAGAAAGAACTCCATCGAAGCAAAGAGCTGTCTCTGAAACATATTGAATAGATGAGGAATTACCACGCCAATTGTAAAACTTCTCTTGAGCACCATAGACCGCGCTACATTGTTCTGCACATATCCTTTTTCTTTGACGATGCTGAGCACACGTTGGCGCACTTCATCGCGTACATATTCCCTTTCGTTTAGGACACGCGAAACGGTAGAAGGTGAAACGCCAGCAAGCCTGGCGATATCTTTGATGCTGGTCATATATTTCATCATAGCTTCTGAAAAGGTTTTCATCTAGAGATTAATCTTAGTGCTTCCTTCGACAAGCTTATGTAAAGGCAATCACGCTGCGCTTTTTTATCTCTGCTTCTTGGGCTCTGTTATTTGGTTTCTTTTACTTGGTCCGCGCTTTTTAATCTCTACTCTTTAAGCTCTCATTGACGAAAACTGAAGGAATATCGCACAATGTAGCATCATGCTTGTCGAAAAGCGCTTTCTACCGCTCTATATAAGCCTCTTCATTGTTTTTGCCTTGTTTGGCATTTCCATGACAGTCATAGGGGCTACGCTTCCAAAAATTTTTGCAGAATTCGGCTGGTCTTATATGACGGCGGGAATTGTCATAGCTGCAGGTTCGATAGGATATTTTCTATCGAGCTATCTTGCGGGAATTCTTTTCCCGCTCTTAGGGATCCGCCTAACAATTTCCTTATCGCTGATCCTTATTTGTTGTGGACTAGAACTCTTCGCCAGGACTCCTATCGCATGGCTCAATATGATGCTCTATTTCATAATTGGAGTAGGCCAGGGTGGAATCGAGATTGCGGTCGACTGGGCAGTACTCCGCATGGAAGGTCCTGGGGGCGGAAAGGCTATGAGCCTAATGCATGGAGCTTTTTCAATTGGAGCTGTAGTTGGCCCCCTTATTATAGCTATCTTGATCAGCGCTAACTTAGAGTGGACTCTCGTATACCGGATAATAGGCATATTATTCCTTGGCATAGCAATTTTTATGCAATTTATGCCTTTAAGATTCCTCGGCAAAGACAGAGCACACATAACTAATAGATCGAGGCGTGATCTTTTTCAGCAGCCGATGTATTGGCTTGGATTTTTTGCCTTGTTTGTCTATGTAGGGGTAGAACTTGGTATTTCCAATTGGATTGCAGAATATTTTGTGAGTGTTTTCAGAGCCCCCATACCCACAGGCTCCTTTATGGTCTCTCTATTTTGGGCGGGGCTGCTAATGGGACGTTTTGGAATTCCAATAATTCAGAAATCCATTAAAAGGGAAAGAATTTTGATAGCTCTATCGACACTGATGGCAATTTCTTTGATCGCTTTCAATATAATAGGCTTTATTGGAGATGGAAGGATCGCAAGTGTGGCAGCTGGTATTATGGTTATTCTTGCTGGCTTTGGTTGCTCTATTATCTATCCCACCATAATGAGTATTATTGGTGATTCTTTCCCTCATGCTCAAAGCGAGGCCGTAGGTTTTGCAGCAATGGGTGGTGGTATAGGTGGATTTTTATTTCCATACATGATGTCAGCTGTCTCGACAGGGTGGGGAATTCGTACAGGGTTCGCAATTTATGCGTTCTTTTCGCTTCTAATAGTCATTCTAAATATCTTGCTTGTGCGCGCCCAAGAGCAAAAAAGCAATAATATATCGGAGCTTTGACTTATATAGTATAGGAAGCGTAGCATGAAAGCATTTCATGCGATAATAAAGGGCGAAGTCCAAGGCGTTGGCTTCCGTATGTCCGCAGTGATTCGTGCTGAGCGATTGGGGCTAAAAGGCTGGGTACGAAATAACGAAGATGGCGATGTGGAAGTATGGGCAGAGGGCGAACCTCAAGCTCTAGAGCAGTTCTATTCTTGGCTTCAGGTAGGTCCTGCTGCGGCGCGAGTAGATCAAGTTCTAAAAACTGATGAGGTGCCAAGGGGCAACTACACGAGGTTTTCGGTAGCCTTCTAATTATTAATGTCGCCAAGGTTTGGCATAGCTCTGTTTTATGAAGATACGTTTGAGATTCATGTTAGAACAATATGCCCTTATTCAAAATATGTCAAAGATTCTGAACACTGCTGAGATATTGTAAAAGCCCACTAAGGAGCATATCGATCGCAATTGCAGTCAACACCAAACCCATAAGCCGCTCGATTGCCGAAAGAGCCCTTGGGCCAAGCCATTCCTTCAATTTGTTCGACATAAAAAACGCTACCATCGTGACCAGAATAGCTATGAATATCGCTCCAACCCATTCAAGTGCCCGCGAAGGATCGGACTTCATCAAGAGCATTACATAGGTAATGGCACTTGGCCCTGCAATCAATGGAATTGCAACAGGCACAATAAATGGCTCGCCTTCTATTTCATCCTCGACAAGCTTCCCGCCAGTTCCTGGGAAAATCATGTTCAGAGCAATCAAGAAAAGAATAACCCCACCCGATATGCGCAAGATATCATCTGATAGATTCAGAGCGCTTAAGAATATCTCACCAAAAAATAGAAATCCCACCAAAACCAGAAAAGCGATGAGACACTCGCGCAAGATTACCTCTGGACGACGCTCCTTAGGCACATGTCTCAAGGATGCAATGAAAAGGGGAATATTCCCTAAAGGATCGGTAATCAGAATAAGCAGGATTGTAATGGAAAGAAAACTCTGCCTCATAGCTTTTAGCTTCAGCCTCCTTGATTCATATTCGCAGTCATATTAGCAACATAAACAGTTGGTATCTTGACTAGTTAGCAGCGCAATTATCTAATTTATATAGCTTTATCGTTGTCTAGCTTTATGCAAGATTACTTTATGCTCCTCTATCTATGCTCGGGGCTCGCGAGCCGCGAGAGACACTGAATATCGAAGATATAACTACCGCAGAAATGATTATAACTCCACCTATTATAGCCAGCCTCGATGGCTTTTCGCCAATGGCGAGATAAACCCACACAGGATTTAGAGCTGGTTCGATTATGGATATAAGAGAACTCTGGATGGCAGTTATACGCTTTATCGCATAACTGAAAAATACCGCGGCAAAACCTATTTGGACTATACCAAGACCAAAAATAGCAGCCACAGACCTTTTGCTGATAATGGGCAGAGGCAGGAAAATAGAAATCAAAAGTGAAATGATGGCTGTCATACCATGGGATATAAGCAGCGACTCAATAGGCGAGCCTTCCTTCTGTCGTCGCATAAAAAGCGTATGGATTGCAAAAGTCATTCCTGCCAAGACCGCTGCTATATCGCCATTCAAATGACCAAGGCTGAGCGAATTGGCAAATAATAAGCACATCCCTATTACAATCGCAATCAGTGCACCTATCTGCTCAGGAAGAGGCTTTTCTTTTAGCATAATACCTGAAAGAAGCATTACATAGACTGGCGCACCATATTGCAGAAGGATAGCATTGGCGCTTGTTGTGTTCTTGTTCGCATAGACAAATAGCAGCATAGTGCATGAATAGGATATCGCAGCAATTATTTGGTTCTTGTCGAAGTTTAGTTTTGGCCTACGCACTACCGCAAGAATAAAAAGAGCAGCAATAAGGCTTCGCGCTCCAGCAATCGTAATGGGATGCCAATCTATGAGTTTTATAAAAAGGCCACTTAAACTCCAACAGACAGAAGTAACCACCATGGCCATTATGCCTTTGATATCGCTTCTCATAAGATTTTTACACCTAAGCTCACCTAAGCTAATTTGTCCGGCTTCAATCCAAATTCCAATTTCTTAAATTTGCAGCTTCGATCTCCTTGAAATAGCGTACTGTGGCTACGCGCAACTCATTTGTGGCATCTTCGTCACAGACTATGATGGCTTTTGGGTGCAGCTGGATGCAGCTTATTGTCCACATGTGGTTCACGCCTATCTCGATTCCATGCTTGAGCGCTCTTGCCTTTTCCATCCCCGATACAAGAATCATAACTTCCTGCGCATCCATTATTGTGCCTACGCCCACGGTAAGAGCCTGTGCCGGGACTTTATCTGGATCTCCACCAAAGAAGCGAGCATTGGCTTTCTTTGTATCTCGGGTGAGTGTCTTGATCCTTGTGCGCGATGAGAGCGACGAACCTGGTTCATTGAATGCGATGTGCCCATCTGCACCGAGGCCTCCGATAAATAGATCGACTCCACCAGCATCGCATATCGCTTTTTCGTAAGCAGCACACTCTTTTTGTAGGTCCGAAGCCATGCCATTGAGAATGTGAACGTTTTTGGGGTCGATATCGATATGAGAAAAAAGATTATCCCACATAAAACGATGGTAACTCTGCTCGTGTTCTGGCGGGAGGCCAACATATTCGTCCATATTGAATGTAATTACATTTTTAAAGCTGACCTTTCCAGCTTTGCAAAGGCTGATCAGTTCCCTATACATTCCGAGCGGGGTGGATCCTGTTGGAAGGCCAAGCACAAATGGCTTCTGTGAGCCATGTTCATTTATATGCTGTGCTAGATAATGAGCCGCCCATTTTGACATCATCTCATAGCTCTGCTGAATTACGACTCTCATATAATTCCCCTTTCTGTAGAATTGCGATCATATTTTATTTTGCCATCGATTATTGTCATCTGTACCTCGAAGTCCATATTTGCGAGCACGAGATCCGCTTTATATCCAGGGCTAATCATTCCGCGTCTTCCAAGGCCGAAAATTCGAGCTGGATTTGCGCTTGCCATCTTTACTGCGCTCTCAAGGGGCACTCCAAATTTGACTAAGTTTCGCACCCCTTCGATCATTGTAAGAGAACTGCCAGCAATCACCCCATCTCTTGCTCTATAGAAGAGGTTGTTCTCAAGATAGACTTCCTCATCATTGGCAAACATGGGAGCATTCGCTGCTTGCTTTGTCGGCTTAAGTGAGTCTGTTACCAGTACGATATTTCCTTCTGGTTTGTCTCGGAAAAGAAGGCGAATCAAATCAGGATGCACATGTAGCCCATCCGCTATAATCTCACAGGATAGATCTGGCTGGATAAGGATAGCTCCGACTGCGTTTGGGTTTCTATGGTGCAGCCTGCTCATCGCATTGAACATGTGTGTGGAGTGCCTTATTCCCGCTTGCATTCCTTCGATCATGTTTTCGTAGCTCGCATCGGTGTGGCCTGCTTGAAGCACAATGCCCAATTGATTGCAGAACAGTGCTAGCTCGCGCATTCCCTTGAGTTCCGGAGCTACTGTCATGCTGACAATATGACCTTCGGAGGCATCCCAAAGGCGCTGCATAAGCCCCAGATCAACGGGCTGGACAAACTCTATTCTCTGTACGCCAAGCTGAGCGGGCGAGATGAAGGGGCCTTCTATATGGATACCAATAATCTTAGCTCCCTCTTCATGGCCCATCGCTAAAACCACTGCTCTTATTGCCCGAATCATATCTTCTTCTGGCATGGGATACATTGTAGGCACAAAAGAGCTCACTCCCCAGGCCGGTAGCATTCTGCTCATTCCAAGAATGGATTCGACGGATATGTCTTCTGTGCCAAAGCCCCCAATTCCATGAAGATGGGTGTCGATGAACCCGGGAGTAAGACATGCACCTTCGGCATCGATCAAATGTACCTGAGGCCCAAAAGACTTCTGAGCAAACCTCCGCTCAGAAAAGACATCGGCTATTGAATCGCCCTCCACAAGCACAGCACTGCGGTCCATGCGCGCATATCCCGCAATGACAGTCGCATTGTGAATACAAAAGACCGATTGCATAGCCTCTGTCTTCAAATATCAGTTTAGTTGTTCGTACCAGAAGCCGTATTTGCATCTTCGGAAGGAGTAGTCTGTTCTGAGGACGTAGCGCTATCATTCTCCTGGAGCTGCTCTATAATCTGTTTCCATTCTGTGATGAGCTGTCCAATGGTCTGGAAGACGGGATCTTCTTTCTCAAATACAGCACCAAAGCGCTTCTCTGTTTCCACCATATCGGCAATAGCCAGCTTGAGATCATCCAATGACTGGGCTGTCTGTGCATACATAAGTGCTCTATAGAATAATAGAGTCCCCATTGCTTGATCATCGCTCGCGTACTTTTCGAGCGAGCGGTTTAGATAATCGAAGCCCGAAACCGGGTCTGAAGCACTAAGCCAGGTAGATAGCAAGGATTGTACGACATCGGGATTAACACTGAATTTCTCGGTAACGTTGTCTGCAGAGATATTCGCTTTTTCTGTTTCACCCATTATGACTGCAACAAGATGCTGAATCAGCATTGGGGCATATTCATCCGGAAAGCGCTCAATCATTGCATCGACATATGAATCGGTCTTCTTAGTATCGCCAGAATTGAGGCCAGCCTTGATGCCTTCCACATAGGCATTGTAGGTGGAATTAGTAACATCGGGCTCTGCGATAACTTCATCTATAACAGGATATACTTGGTCGAATTTGCCTTGATTGTTGAGACTACCAGCAAGGCTTACTGCATAGCTCTGATCCTCGGGAAAAAGAGAAATAGCTTGTCTCAGTACCTTCTCTGCACCTTCATACTGCTGAAGATTTATAAGAAGTTCTGCGTGATTTGCAAGACTCTTGTCGGTATATAGACCATAAGCTAGAGCTCTATCGTAGTTTTCAACCGCTTTTTGTTGGATCGTGTAGCTGTCGATCAGCCAATTATCACCATACTCTTGATTTACGGTGTAGAGGTAACCTGCGAATTCAAGGGAGAGAATTGGCGGTATGGCTTCGCCTGATTTTTCAAGCTCTTCGACTAAATCCAGAGGATTGAAATCCACCATTGTCTGCTTTTCGGGCGGATTTAAAAATGCTTCATAGATGCTCTGCCCTTCTTCTAAGTCGATGAAACTAAAACTGACGAGCATCCCATTCCCAATGCTGTCTTCCAGGGCAAGGCGAATCTTCTCGGCAAGAACATAACCATCTTTGCTGTCAGGGTCGAAGGCAGCGAGCAAATTCCAAGCTTTTGCATATTGACCTTTGGATTCCAAGAGACGAGCAGCATCGATGATTTCTTTCGTCCGCGGCTCAGCATCAGAATAGGCTGACAAGACCGCTGGAGTTTGCTGTGCGCCAATAGAGGCAATCACTGCAAAGCACGCAAATAATAGAACTACAAAGCGTTTCATTAATAGAACTCCTTCCCATTGAGGGGCATATTCTCTCGTACTATATAAGAGAGAATACTTATCTTTGTCCTAAAAAGCAACGGTGGGCTACAATGCCATACTATGCTTCTCAACCGAAGGCGCCTTGATCATAGGCTTGCGCCTTCGCAATCTAAGGATTAGTCTTCGATTAGAATGAGTCGCAGATATGTGGTGGTAGCTGGCAACATTGGCGCAGGAAAATCGACCCTTGTAAGGCTGTTGGCAGAACACCTGGGATTTATCGCCTATCTAGAGCCCGTCCTGGAAAACCCATTTCTCAAAGATTTTTATGCGGACATGCCTCGATGGGCATTTCATAGTCAGCTTTTCTTCTTATCCCATCGAGCAGAAATGCACCGTCAGTTGAGCGAAGACCCCCATTCTGTAGTTCAGGACCGATCGATCTACGAGGATGCTGAAATCTTTGCCAAGAATCTCCACATTCAGGGAATCATGGCCGAGCGCGAATGGTATATCTATAAAGCCCTATACGAAACACTCGCCGAGATTTTACCTCACCCAAGCCTTGTGATATACATCCGTGCTTCTGTATCCACTTTGCAGTCGAGGATCAAACAAAGAGGACGGGATTTTGAGTCATCGATTCCCGATTCGTATCTCGAGGGACTCAATGAGCTCTATGAAGAGTGGATTTCTTCTTTTACTTTTGCTCCAATTCTGACTATACCCGGCGACTCCCTCGATTTTGTAGCAGAATCGCGGGATCTACAGGTAGTTCTGAGGACAATAATCAAGCGGCTTGAAGATAATCAGCCTTATCTGTTCCCCTATGAGATGTGAGATACAATGCCCTTTTTTACATTCCATCATTTATATTTTGTTCTCTAGAATCTAATATCCATATACCAAGAAATGGCTTTCCTTGTAAGGCGCCATAGAATTTTGGAAACTCTTATCGCTCCCAGCGTTCGAGGATAGAGCAATACCGCTTAGCAACTTCATCTATAATGCTTTCCCATGTCCGACAGAGTGTGCGCTGCGCATTAGCTCCAATGCGAGCCAAGGCTTCTTTGTCAGAAAGCGCTCGCACGATGGTCTGAGCGAAATCCTCTTTGTCTGCCTGGCATAGAAAGCCATTTTCGCCGTTTTGGATCACTTCGGCGGCTGTTGAACCTTTTATAAGCACGGCAGGTGTCTTCATAGCTGCTGCCTCTCTTAAAACAAGAGGAGCATTATCATAGAGCGATGGAAAGAGAAACAGATCGGCTCTTGCATATATCGCCTTTAGAAGCTCCCTATCGTAGATCACATCGTGAAACACGACTCGGTCCGAAATCCCAAGCTGTTGCGCAAGATCTATAAGCGACTCCTTTGCATACCCCTTGCCTACGAAGATCATTCGGAAATTGGGCAGCTCATCTATAATAAAAGGCAGCGTCCGCAAGAGAAACTCAAGGTTTTTTTCAAGTATATGTTGCCCGATAAATAGACCCACTAAGTATTCTTCTGGAAGACCAAGATACTCTGCACCGCGCGCTCGATAGGGAGCGATATCTTCGGGAAGCTCAAAATCGACACCATTTTCTACTACATCGTAGGGACCCTTATAGCCATACTCGCGAAGCGTTCGAGCCACTGATTCTTGAGGGACCCAAACATGATCGGCACTATAATAAAAATCGACTATGCGTTTTATCTGGTCATCGACAAGTGGCTTGATCATTATGGCGCGAGCCAAGTCTTCCCTATACTTCGAGTGAAAAGTTGCAATCAAGGGGATATGCTTTTCTTTAGACACCCGCAGAGCGAGCTTACCCGCAGCAAAAGGAGAATGAGCGTGTACAATGTCGAAGTCTCTCTTCTTTAAAATGGAAGGCAAGCGCATATCCAGCTCAGGCAGCCCTATCCTATAAGGAGGTCTGACGATTGTCGGCATAGAAAGGAAACGAATCACTGGAAAAGGATCATTGTCCTTGTAATTGGGAACAAAGGGTGCAACTACATAGGTAGGGCCGAGCTTCTTTTGCAACCAATAGGCATAATTTCTAACTGTAACAGTTACGCCATCTATTATGGGAAGATAGCCGTCGTTAAAAAGACCTGATTTAACTTTCCTCACTCGTTAAGAATATATCCTGGTTGCCATATCGTCAAATGGGCACATAATAAAGCACAAATTTGTCGCGCACCCCATAATGAAAGGCTATGCTCCTAAGCCTTAGATATTTGCCAGAATCTGCGCTACCACATAAAATTGAATTTTATTGACTTTGGCATATCGCTAGCATTAATCTAGAAATAGAGAGGTGCAATATGACAAATATGCTCTTTTCTATTGTATTGGCCTTTTCGCTTTCAGCCGTGACAAGCTATGCTCAGGGCTGGCCAGAAGGCAAGGAATCGGATTCCTTCGATGCAGCAAAAGGCAAACTAGAGATAGTCTTTCTTGGCCATGGCTCTCTACTTCTAGCTTACAATGGTGCACATATCTATATAGATCCAGTGAGTCAATATGCCAACTTTTCCAAGTACCCCAAGGCCTACCTAATCTTGATAACACACGAACATGGCGACCATCTCGACCCAAAAGCGATCGCTGCTCTCAGCAAGCCAGAAACGCGCATCATTCTTCCGGAAGCATCCCGAAAAAAGCTAAGCCAGGGTGAAGCTTTACAGCATGGCCATCCGATCGATGTTGCAGGTATAACTGTGCTCGCGGTACCCGCCTATAATATCACGCCATCGCGACTTAGTTATCATCCAAAAGAAAGGAAAGACAATGGCTATGTACTCACCATTGGCTCACTGCGTATCTACATAGCAGGAGATACGGAGCCAATACCAGAAATGGCAAACCTTGGCAAAATCGACATCGCATTTTTGCCCATGAATCTTCCCTATACCATGACGCCAGCCCAAGTCGCTCAAGCCGCTCGCACTATCAAGCCCAAGATTCTCTATCCTTATCATTTCGGTTCGACCGATACCAGCGAGATAACAAGGCTACTCGCCAGCGATAAAGAGATCGAAGTAAGAATCCGAAACCTGGAATGAGACTACAATTAGTCTTGGCTTGCCGCTAATATATTGTTTTTTATATCTTTAATATAAATCGATATCCATAGGAGCATAAAAATGGCAAATATCACATTCAAAGGCAACCCGATCCAGACAATAGGCTCTCTTCCCGCTAAGGGAACCACAGCTCCAGATTTTAAGCTAACAAAATCCGATCTAACCGATGTCAGCCTTGCTGATTTCGAAGGAAAAATCAAAATCCTCAATATAGTTCCCAGCCTAGATACTGGCGTCTGCGCTGCGAGTGCCCGGGCATTCAATAAAGCTGTATCTGCCCTTGACAATGTAGTCATCTTGACCATCAGCAGGGACTTACCCTTTGCACAAAAGCGCTTTTGCGAAGCGGAGGGCATAGATAAGGTGCTTACCCTATCCGAACTGCGAACCAGAGATTTTGGCAAGGCTTATGGTGTCGAGATAATCTCTGGTCCTATGGCTGGCCTTTTATCGCGAGCAGTAGTTGTGCTCGATAAAGCCAATAAGGTAGTCTATACAGAGCAGGTTCCAGAAATCGCACAGGAGCCGAACTATAAAGATGCGCTTGAAGCAGCTCGACTCCTCACAATGGGAA
>MWDY01000267.1 GCA_002070755.1 Spirochaetes bacterium ADurb.Bin110
TCCGCGAGTATCCGATAGAGCAAGCTTTACCCCGATTACTGGATCGCAAAACAAAATATCCTTGGCAACCGAGCCGGTTATGCTTGGCGAAGGGTACCAATAGGCCCCAGTAAGCATGAAAGCCGTCATACCTTCGGTATTGAAAGCCTTAGTTTTTGCGTAGAGGTCTTCGAGCGACCGAGTTAGAGAATCTGTTCCTAGAAGCCCTATGGCGGTAGTAACACCGTTTAGAAAATTCATTGATATCTGAAGTTCTGGGGTTCTAGTTTCAAATCCTCCTTCGCCTCCACCACCTATAAAATGCTGGTGCCCATCGATCAATCCAGGAACGATAATACATCCCGACGCATCGATCGTTTCGACATGCGGAATCGAACTGGATACATCGATATTAGAACCGATCGAGATAATCCTATCGCTCCCAATGAGAATATCCCTAAATCCAAGCGGATAGGGCGCATATACTTTTCCATTTTTTAGCAGCAACATGCTCATCTTGTGCTCCATAATTTGTATTGGATTTATTATTCTTTTGGATTACTGATAACCAGGTATCCACTTTCCTGCATCGATATGGTATTCTGCCGGCTCGCTGCGGCGCTTTCCTTTTCATCCAGATACACCATTTGCACCAGGACATGCAAAATCGATATGAGCCCGGCAAAAGAATTGGTCAACAACAAAGAATTAGTGATGCAACGTATGACCTTATCTGCTTCAGAATACACAGGACATGCGGCTGAATCCGTAAAGAGAAATAGCGGACCTCTCTTTTCTTTGACGACTTTTGCCACATGCCTTACCTCTAATGAGTATGGAGGAAATGTCATCAGAAACATTACATCTTCGCTCGAAAAAGATTTGAGCACCGGAGCGTAATCAGAGACCGATCCCGAAACTACATAGACTTCCTTTTCCAGAGAACTCATTAAAGTATATTTAAAAATATGGGCCACATAGGCGGTTGCCCCAAAGGCGCTCAAATATACCCTACGAGCTTTCTTTATGCCTTCCCCCATTATTTCCAGATCAGCCATCTTTATATTGGAAAAAGTGCTGCGAGTGTTGTTGTATTCATTTTGGAATAGTTTCTGTAGGCGTTTTTCCCCTGGCAGAATATCCAGCTCGCTCAAAGCAATCTTGTCGTAAGGATTTAATCTATGCCTGATTTCGTCTTGAATTTCATGCTTGAATTCCTGATACCCTTTAAATCCTAGGCTTTTTGCAAATCGAACTAGCGTCGCACTGCTTACGCCAATGGACTTACTTATTATATGGATTGAGGAAAAAGCGACACTTTGCTCGTGATCCAGCATATAAGAGCCTATCTTCTGATAGCTATTCGGCATTTCTGGAAGCATTTTCCTGATCTTATCAAGAATCATGATGTTTCAATTTCTCCTAATCCAATCTTAGTAACTTTTGTTTCAGAATTATCGCATCATTAAATTTATATGTCAATGTTTATCGGCAAGATTTTTTGATTTTTGGCAATCAAAGACTCTTGACCGCTAATTCACTACAGGATAACTTTTTCATAAGGAGGCACCCTTAATGAAACGATTGTTGCTGTTCGCAATCCTCACTGTTATCGTCATCAGCCCAGCGCTTGCAGAAACCGAAGCTGAACTTAAAGCCGCCTATGAAAATGCTGTCAAACTTGCCGCTGCCGATCCTAAAGACTACACCTTAAACTGGCAAGCTGCTCGCGCAGCCCGTTCTTATGGCGATTATCTCGTCGTACACAAAACCACCGGCTGGAAAGAAACCGCTCGCGCAGCGGCTAAAGACGGCATGAAATATGGAGAGATTGCCTTTAATCTGAACCCAAGCGGAATCGAAGGATGGTACTATTATGGCCTTTGCGTAGGAACCTACTCAGATTGCGTAAGTGTCCTTACAGCCTTGACCGAAGGGCTCAAGGGCAAGACACAAATGGGATTCGAAAACGCCTATAAATTCGATAAAACCTACGATAATGGCGGCCCAATTCTAGCCCTAGGTCGCTTTTGGCAAGTCCTTCCAGGAATCGCAGGCCAGGATCGCAAAAAAGCCGAAAAACTCTTCGATGAGTACATTGCCCTCTTTGGATCCTCTCCCAAAGCCAATAGCGACGCCTGGTACTTCCGCGGTGAGCTCTACAAAGACACGAAGCGCCCCGACCTGGCCAAGGCCGATCTAGAAAAAGCAGCCTCGATGGGTAATGAAAACGCAAAGAAGCTGCTGGCGGAGATGAAATAGAGATAGGGGCCAAGAATTCTAAGGTAATGATCGCCAATCTCCTCTATAATGCTGACTGCTTCTTCCGTCGAATCTAAATATTATCTCTTGTTATCTAGAATAGTGCTAAATGGTACCAATACCATATGAGCAACCCAATAAATTACTGCTTTATAAGGCTCTTTATGTCCAGAAAGGATCTATCTTTATAGAAACAGGCCCATGCAGACCAAATCGTCGTAATGCCCTTCGAACTTGCGTTTCTTGAGGCGAATACCTTCTTCGAAAAAGCCTTTCTTCTTATAGAGAGCGCGTGCAACTGAATTTGAAGCGAAGACTTCGAGCTCCAGCTTTTCAAGACCAAGCTTTCTGGCTTGATTTATGCATGCATCGAGAAGAGCACCGCCAATACCTTGTCCTCGAGAGCTCTCTCTAACACCCATGGCAATGGTACCAATGTGAGCAAGCTCCTCGATATTGTTTTTGTTGATGTCAATCCAGCCTAGAAGTTCCCCCTTGTCGTCAAATGCTCCCAGAACCGGATTCGAAGACTCATAGTGCTGAGCAAGGTATTTTCTCATATTTTCAAGCGGAATACGAATGGTCGCAAAGAGATATTTACCTTCATCTTTTACTTCGTTGACAAGAGAATAGTAATCTTCTGCTTCGATTGGATCGATAGCGCGAATGGTAAAATTCATGATTATCAACAGATGATATTAATCCTCAATTAGATGATTGTTCAAGTGTCAAACATCCTGAAGTTTATGAGTGATCCTTGGGAATGCTAAATCTAACATTGATAATAACTGCCAATGCAATAACTAATCCAACAAAAGCATCCTGTACATAAGCATCAGTGCCCATCAAAACCAGTCCTGTTCTAACTTCAGCCATGATAAAGGTACCAATAAAAGTGCCAAGAATACTTCCAACCCCGCCAGACATCGAAGTTCCTCCAATGACTCCTGCGGCTATAGCCTCGAGTTCAAGACCGGAACCTTGAGTTGGCGTAACAGTTTTTAAAAAAGCAAGAGATATAAGAGATGACAAACCTGCCGCAACAGCGGTAATGATGAAACATGTTTTCTTGATACGAGTTGTCTTTATCCCTGAAAGATCAGCCGCAAGCCTATTATCGCCGGTAGCGTATACTTTTACTCCAAATGAAGTCCTGTGTAATAGATAGAAAGAGATTAATGTCCATGCCAACAGCCACAAGATCTGTACTGGAATATTCCCAAAGATTTCAGCTCTCCCGAAGACATCAAAAAATGGAGAGCTTTGCAGAAATGAAATTGGCTGACCCTGAGATAGAACCATCGCAATGCCTCGGAATATCATCTGAGTTGAAAGAGTTCCGATAAATGAATTTATTTTTGTCATGGAAATGAGAATACCGTTGACGAACCCAAGCAGAAGAGCCACTAAAAATCCAACAAGTGCAGCTAACCAAATATTGAATCCGATATTCTTGACTAATATTCCGGTGACGACTCCTGTTACTGCATATATTGCTCCTACAGAGAGATCAAATTCCCCAGAAATAATGAGCATTGTCATTGCCATGGCAATAATACCAAGCTGAGCAGTCTGCCGCAAAAGATTGAAAAAATTATATGCAGTAAGAAAGACGGGCGAAGCAATAGTAAAAAATATGGCAATCAATATAGCAGCAATCAAAACACCAAAATCTCGCCCAAATCCCATATTAAATTTGCTTTTATGATTCTTGGTTGATGCTTTTTTCATGGGCTCTTCCTTTCTATCTAACTCATTGCATAAAAGAAAAGATTTTCCTTTGTCAAAGATTCCTTTTCAAGAATAATCCTTGTCCGACCCCGATTCATAACCATAATTCGATTGCACATAAGCAAGAGCTCTTCCATTTCTGAGGACGCTATAATGATCGTACATCCACCCTCTGCCATATCGGAAATGATTTTTGAAATCTCGCTCTTAGCCCCGATATCTACACCTCGCGTGGGTTCATTCAATAGAAGAATCGATGGAGATAGAGAAAGCCAACGCGCAAGCATGGCTTTTTGCTGATTCCCTCCGCTCAAGGCAGAGATATAATCTCTGGGATTAAAGTTCTTTATTGAAAGCTTGGTAGCCATATTATTTACTAGCTTTATATACTCTTCCTCATTATAGCTAGTTAGATCTTTTGATTGAGAAATACTCACAATTCCAATGTTCTTTGCTATATTCAGGTCGGGGAAAATGCCCTTGGTTTTTCTGTCTTCAGGTAAGTATCCAACACCCGCCGTTATTGCCCTAGAGATAGTTATCCTCTCAAAATCATTACCTCGGATAACGACTGAGCCTTTATCAGGTGGTGGCAATCCAAAAAGACTCGAAATGACTTCAGATCTACCTGAACCTTGTAAGCCTGCAATACCAAAAACTTCACCTTTATGGACTGAAAAAGAAATATCTTCGTAAGATTTCGATAATGAAATCGATTTTGCCTCAAGGGCAATCTCTGCATCCGAAAAATCCTTCGCAATGCGATGTCGCATATCAATTGATCTTCCGGCGATAAGCCTTGATAATTCCTTAGCTGAAAATTCGGCTTTATAGAGATGGCCTACATTTTCTCCATCTCGAAGAACAAAAATCTCATCAGATAGCTCCGTAAGTTCATCAAGCAGATGACTGACAAATATAAAGCCAATCCCTTGCTCCTCTTTTAGTCTTCTTATGGAATCAAAAAGTCTTTCTACTTCAGGCGCAGACAATGCAGTCGTTGGCTCATCGAGAATCACTAGCTTTGCATTTCGAGACAACACTCTTACTAGAAGGGCTAATTGCTGTTCAGCAGCCGAGCATTCTCCAATTGGGACGGTGGGATCTATCTCTTCGTCCAGGAATTTTCTATACAATTCTATACAGCGATTATTCATTAATTTCCAATCAGGCCTTCCTCTTTGAGAGGGAATCATCGGACCAAGAAACACATTTGCTGCAATAGAAAGATGTGGACAGATAGGAATCTCTTGGTGAAAAACACTTATCCCCAAAGATTCTGCATCAGATACATTACGCGGCTTATACGGTCTACCCTGATAGCTCATTTCTCCAGAATCATAAGAAATAGCCCCACAAATAATCCGCACAAGTGTCGATTTACCTGCACCATTCTCACCAGCCAGACCAATAATTTGTTGTGGTGAAATATCTAAAGATACATTTCTCAGGGCATGAATATTGCCAAAATGCTTTGAGATATTTTGTACAGATAATAAACTCTGCAATACACTCTCCTTCCTCATAGCGGAGACGGTGCTTCAAGGCGCCGTCTCCGAATGAAAGAGCCAGTTCTTATGACAACAAACGAATTCTAGCGATAGCCTTCAGCCGCAAGTTTCATGACTTCATTTACGTTTTCGGCTGTGACAGGTGCAATACCAGTATTGATATCGCATGGAGTAAGATTGAACTTCTTAAGAAGATAAAGCTCCATAACACCCTGGAAGCCTTGGAGATACGGCTGTTGATCAATAGTAAACTGCATATTACCTTTTTGGATGGCAACAAGTTCATCTGTAACAAGGTCGAAACCACCTGCCATAACTTTCCCCTTCAGGCGATCTCTCTCGATAATCTGGGCGATTGCACTCCCCGTCACCTCTTCAACTCCGAACATGCCTTTGATATTTTGATTTGCCTGTAAGGCGCTAGAAATAAGAGAGACTGCACGAACCATATCAGTACCTGTTGCAACTACTCTATATTTGAACTTGCCGCCTTGACCATCGAGTACATCCTTTATTCCGCGAATCCTGTCTTCAAGGTTTTCTGCACCTGCAGTATGCATTGTCAAAAGCACATCCCCACCATTTGGAAGCAGTTTTACTATCTGCATTCCCATTGAGCGTCCAGCTTCATAGTTTCCTTGGCCAATGTAAGCAAGCCTTCCACTTTCTGGAGCGTCTGCATTTATGGCAATAACAGGTATGCCTTTTGACATCGCTTCTTTGACTACCGCGTTGAATGCATTTGCATCGGGCATTGTCATGGCAATACCATCAACCTTCTGCGCAATCGCCGATTTTACAAATTCGACCTGTTGTTGAATATCAAAACCGGTTGGGCCGGTATATACCACATCTGCTCCAATAAGCTTGCCTGCATCTTCAGCGCCTTTTCTAACTGGAACAAAAAATGGAACAGCAGTTGCGTGGGTAATAACCACAAATTTATACCGTTTCTGAGCCTGTGCACCAACGGTACCTATTGTTCCGGCTATAAGCAACAGAGCTATGAATACTGAAAGTATTCTTTTCATAATGTCCTCCTCTCGCCCTATGATTTTATGATCCTAAAACAGGATCATGTTAATCAACTATAAATCATAAGCATCTAATCGAACCAAAAATGTCAGGAAGACCTATTAAATGCCTAAAAACCTTCGGCGGCTGATATTCTAAAAACGTTTTCAGCCATGTAAGCATTTTCCTTCATGATGTATAATCTGTCAAGAAAAAATGATTCTTTTTACATAAATTTTCGCGCAACCTGATTGCTTTTGCACAAATTGATTATGCACCATTTGCTGCATTATCATTTCATAACTCCTCCTTTCTGCATCTGCTTCTTATCTGTTTTCTGCATTACAGACACGCCCTTCGAGATAACCTATAACCATTTCAAAAATATTGCGTCTATATAGCTTTTTGGGGTTGGCAATTTCGATTATGATCATTGCATGACAATACCACATATCGAAGCAATCCTGCCTGCTTGGCAAGATGAGTTTGGCGCTAGCATTACGGTAATCGGGCGCAATTATGAGATTCTCTATATGAACGAAAAATCAGCTGCGACCAATGCTAAATGGGGCGGTAAGGCTCTTATAGGTCAGGATGTCCGAGCCTGCCATAAGCAGAGCTCTATTCACATTATCGAGCATATTCTCGAAACTGGTGAACCGCACATTTACACAATCGAAAAGCAGGGTATTCATAAGTTCATCTACCAAGCGCCTTGGCGTGAGCAAGGAAGTATTGCTGGCGTTGTCGAGCTCTCGATCGAGATTCCCGCAGAGATACCGCATTATATACGAAGCTAATCGAAGCCACACTGTAAGGTCATAGCAAAAATAAACTAACTAGGACTCGATAAGTCGCCAGCTCTCCCACAAGTTGTTTTTGACAAAAATTTTTCTTGACAACACTTAATTCCCATGAGATAATTCATATATAGGAACAGAGTTCCTATATATGAACAACTTTACCGAGATCTGAATGGCACAAGTCAATTCTGTTCGAAAAGCCCTCGCAATCCTCGATCTTCTTTCGGATGGAGAAAAGCGCAGTCTATCAGACATCGCGCGCGAGCTATCTCTTGCAAAAAGCACAGCCTCCAGTCTGCTTGAAACACTTACTAGCCAAAGAGTATTGGAGCGGAATTCGGAATCTGGCCTGTATTCACTCGGCATTAGGCTTATCGAACTCGGCTATTGTACACAGACTGGACACGACCTGGTGCGCATTGCGGCTCCTTTTCTGCGCGGTCTCAATCAGCGCTTCGATGAAACGGTACACCTTGTTTTGCTCGATCGCGATGAGGTGCTCTATATCGATTGTATTGAGTCGCATCGCCGACTTCGAACCTATTCAGTTATTGGTGTTCGCGCGCCACTCCATTGTACATCTGTTGGCAAGGCTATTCTCGCTTTTTTGCCCGATGCTGAGATACGACAGATCATAAAAAGTAAGGGCTTGCCGTCCTTCACATCCCATACAATAACGACTGAAGAACGCCTATGGAAAGAAATTGAGCTCATTCGCGAACAAGGTTACGCAATCGACGACATGGAACACGAGGATCATCTGCGCTGTGTCGGAGCTCCCATCTTCAATGTCGAACTTAAGGTCTTTGCATCCGTCAGCCTATCGGGTCCTGCCGAAAGAAATACACTAAAACGCCTAGAATCGATAGCTCCAGCCCTCTTAGAGGCAACAACAGAGATATCACACCGCCTTGGATATCGAAACAAGGATCTTAGCCGAGCAGGCAGCTAGATAGTGCAATCAGTTTTGAGGAGGTCTTTATGGCAAAATTTGTCAAGGAACGCTATGGAAGGATATTGATACCTCTGCTTACACCCTTCTGCGAAGATGGGAGCGTAGACTATGAAAAAACCGCTGCGCTTGCTGAGTTCATCATCGATCAGAAAAAAGGTGATAGCCTTGTCCTTTCGGGATCAACAGGAGAATTCTATGCTATGTCATTTGATGAAAGGGTAAGGCTATTCGAAATAGTCAAAGACAAGGTCGGCAATCGAATCCCCATAATAGCAGGCGTCGGAGCAGTCTCTACTATCGAGACAATTCAGCTAGCAAAAATAGCTGAAAAAATCGGTTTTGAAACGGTGATGATTGTAGCTCCTTATTATACAAAGCCAAATCAAGAAGAATTATATCGCCATTTTATGCAGGTAGCTACATCGGTATCCCTCAATATACTTCTATACAATATTCCTATCTATACAGGTGTCAATATCGAACCAGCCACGGTAAGTCGCCTTGCAAAACAGTCCAATATAGTAGGGATAAAAGAAGAAGCCGAATTGAATCCAAAACAGATCACGGCTTTTTTGAATTCAACGCCTGAAGATTTCGTCATCTACAATGGCGATGATACGATGATCCTTGAAGCTTATGCCCAAGGTGGTGAAAAACGCATAGGCGGCGTTGTTTCAGGATCGTCTCATATTATTGGACACCTAATAAGATCGATGATTGAAGATTTTCTAGCAGGAAAAGTCCAAGCAGCAGCAGAGCTGCAGCAGAAAATTTATCCATTCCTGAAGAGCCTAGGGCAAAATAAAAGGACCAATGCTGCCCCACTTCTGAAAGAAGCGCTTAGACTTTATGGATTCGATGCTGGATATCCTCGCGCGCCACTTATGCGCGGAACTCCAGAGGAGATTGAAAATATTCGATTGGCAATGATTAAGCTAGGTCTCCTGAAAGAAAGGATTGAATCTCATCATCGCCAATCGAATTGATAAAGGCAAGAATATCGTATTGCCATATATAATAGCGAGGCATTTAGCCGTATTTCTTACGGCTAGAAATAGATGATCCATTCAAGGAGGTTCGTTATGAAGAAAACTATTGTTGCAATGCTGGTATTGCTTCTGATTGCAAGCTCAGCAGGGTTCGCGCAACAAAAGCCTATTAAGCTTGTGTTTACTTCAGTCAGTGTGCCAACAGATGCGCATACACAGGCAATGTACGTTTTCAAGGATGAGGTTGAGAAACTCTCTGGCGGACAAATCCAGATCGATGTCTACGATTCCGGCAAGCTCTTTACCCAGCAGGCTGAGCAGGATGCCATTCGTAAGGGAACAGTTGATATGGTCTATAGCTCCGCCTCGTGGCTTGCAGAATTTGTTCCTTACCTTTCGATGTTTGGCGCTGCCTATACATTCCAGAGCTATGATCAGATGACTAAGACCTTCAATGGCCCAATTGGCAAGAAAATGTTCGAAGATGTGGCCAAAAAAACCGGTGTTCGACCACTCTGTGCTTTTTACCTAGGTACTCGTCAGCTCAACCTGATAGCAAAGGTCGGTCCCGTAACCAAGCCTGAACAGATGAAAGGTGTGAAGCTACGTGTTCCACAAAGCCCGACATGGATCGCAATGGGCAAGGCTCTTGGAGCAAACCCAACCCCAATGGCCTTTAATGAACTGTATATGGGTCTCAAAACCGGTGCAGTTGATGGCCAGGACAACCCTCTCCCAACAGATAAGAATGCCAAATTCTATGAAGTCACCAAGTATATAGTTCTCACAAACCATCTAGTTGACTCGGTATGGCCTTCTATCAACGAGAAAAAATGGCAGAGCCTGACAAAGCAACAGCAGGACTGGGTCCTACAAGCATTGGAAAAAGCACGCCAATCCTGCGATAAAACAAATCTCGATAACGAAAAGGAAATCCTGGATTTCTTCCGCCAGCAAGGCCTTGTTGTCATAGAGAATCCTGATCGCGATGCATTTGCAGCCTATGCTAAAAATTTCTATCTCACGGAAGGCAAAGATATTTCGAAAGATTGGGACCTCACTCTCTATGATGAAATACAAAAAATGAAATAATACCTAAAGCTTGCCCGCAACAGATCTCTGCTGCGGGCAGCCTTGATTCAATAAGTATGTCGATATCCTATCGATGCTTTTTGAAAGGGTATTTGAAGGAGGAGCCATTATGCCGGTTTGGCTGAAAAAGACAGGCAAATTCCTGGTCGACTGCATCGAACTCTATGTACCTATACTCACCTTTAGTACACTTTTCGTTTCTTTCGTGCTGCAGATATTCGCACGCAAGTTTTTCAAGCCGCTTTTATGGCCAGAAGAATTGAGTTTGATTTGCTTTGTATGGACTGCTCTACTGGGTGGTCTTTACTCGAAGAGAATGGGCACACAGGTCGCATTCACAATGCTCTATGATGCCGCCAAACCAAAGACAAAGCGCATTATGCGCATTGTGGGCAATGCTCTGCTTCTTATAGCTTTTTTAATCATACTAGTTCCTTCATGGGATTATGTACAGTTCATGCGATACAAAAAGTCGGATGCACTGGGCATTCCCATGAATATCGCATATTTCCCATTTGTCGTGTATCTAGTCGATATGATTATCAGGCTAACCATTGACATTGCAAAAGATCTCGGCACCCTCGGAGGCACCAAATGAACCTCCCGCTTATTGTTTTCGTTTTGTCCTTTGTGGCTGTATTTCTGCTTGGTATTCCCCTTGCACCAGGGATGATGCTTTCGAGTGCATTCTATTTCCTCCTTTCGAAAAATCCTGCTGCGTCGCTAGATATGGTCGCAATGCAGTTTCTTACAAACCTGAATGCGAGCTTTGTCCTCATTGCGGTGCCACTTTTTGTTTTCATGGCTGAGATAATGAATTCAGGCAAAGTAACCGAGATGATCTTCTCATTTTCGAGCGCGCTCGTAGGCAAGCGAAAAGGTGCTCTTGCACACGTCAACATTATCAATTCTATTATTTTCTCTGGAATGACAGGCTCGGCACTTGCCGATGCCTCAGGCCCAGGCAATATGGAATTAAAAGCCATGCAACAACAGGGCTATGATGATGCATATACCTGTGCTATCACCGCAGCAAGCGCTACTATTGGGCCAATTATTCCGCCTAGCATCCCTATGGTTGTTTATGCAATGCTCTCCAGTACATCGATAGGATACCTCTTTCTAGGAGGAATTATTCCGGGGCTGCTCGTGGGCATAGCACTCCTGATTTACAACTCATTTATATCAAAAAAAAGGAACTATCCGGAAGGGAAAAAGTTCCCCGCAAAGCAATTTTGGAAATTTACCTTACAAGCTTTGCCTGCGCTTTTCACTGTAGTGATCTTGCTAGGAGGAATTTATACAGGCGTTGTTACCCCCACGGAAGCAGGGGCCTTAGCGGCCTTCTATGGAATACTCATATCGGTCTTTGTATACCGAGCGCTAGGCTGGAAGGAATTCAAGCAGTGCCTCATCAATGCGGTGCGCACTACAGGGACACTTTCGCTTCTTGTCGGAAGTTCCTTCGCCTTTTCTTATATTATCAGTATCGAACAGATACCCAATGTTATCGCTACATTCCTGCTCGGCTTAACCCAGAACAAATATGCCATGCTCCTCATCCTCAACATCGCCTTGCTTATTCTGGGTTGCTTTCTAGATACCACGCCCATACAGCTCATATTCACTCCTATCATAATCCCTATTCTCAGCCAGTTAGGCATAGACCTCGTCCATTTTGGCGTCGTAATGGTGCTCAATCTAATGATTGGACTTTCGACTCCACCCTATGGCATGTTGCTCTTTACGGTATCAGGGCTTACAGGGACTCCACTAAAGGATATAATCCGAGAAATCCTGCCTATGGTTATTGTTCTCATTCTTGTCTTGTTCTTAATAACCTATATTCCCGATCTTGTACTTTTTATTCCCAAGCTATCAGGGTATAAATGAGGCCACCATGAAGAAGACTATTCCCGATGGTGTTTATCCAACCCTTATAACGCCCTATGAGGAAGATGGTCGCATCGACTGGAATGCACTCGAGGCACTCATAGAGTGGCATATTGCACGCGGAGTAGCAGGATTCTTTGCTGTCTGCCAATCGAGCGAGATGTTCCATCTGACACTGCGCGAACGGCTCGAATTGGCAAGAATGTCGATCAAGTTCGCGCAAGGCCGACTGCCTGTCCTTGTTTCCGGGCATGTCGCCGATACGCTCTACGACCAAATCGAAGAAGCCAAGATGATGGCCGATATAGGCCCTGATGCATTGATCTTCGTGACAAATCGCCTAGCGCGTCCATATGAAGGTGATGATATTTTCAAGAGAAATCTCGAGACATTCCTGACCGCCTTCGGCTACGATATCCTCCTTGGCTTCTATGAGTGCCCCGCTCCTTATAAACGGCTTCTCAATGCCGATCTAGTGCAATTCATCGTAGAGACTGGCCGATTTGGTTTTCTGAAGGATACAAGTTGTCGCATTGGAGATATACAGGCCAAAATCGAAGCGGCAAAAGGCAGCGACTTCAAGCTTTTCAATGCAAATGCTGCGACTCTGCTCGCTTCGCTGCAGAAAGGGGCCGCAGGATACTCAGGCATTATGACTCACTTCCACTCAGACCTCTATGTATGGATGTGTAAACACTGGAACGACCGGCCAGATCGAGCGCTCGAGCTTCAGAATTTCCTGGGTCTAGCATCCGTCATCGAATATCAACTATATCCCATCAACGCTATGTATGCACTGCAGCGTGAGGGCTTACCCATCAAGCTCATATCGCGCCGCGCGGATGCACGGCTCTTCACTGAATCTATGCGCCTCGAGGTTGAGCAGCTAATGGGATTATCGCAAAGGTTTTCGGAGGTGTATAGGTGAAGGTAAGGGGTTGGAGCTCTGGCCATGATCGTCACCGCGCTTTCTGAACTATCGCGCTATCAAAGTGTGATTTTAGGCATTGCAGCACTATGGCTCTATTAAGTGCTTCTTTTTACTTTATAGATCGATGTCAACCCAGCGCGCTTTTTGATTGCTTTCTATGGCAGCTTCGATGATTTGAACAATGTGGTGGCCTTGGAGAAAATCTGCATAAAGCGGCGGCTCGCTGAATAGGATTGAGCGATAGAAGTTATCGATCATTCTCTGTTGCACTTCCAAAAACCTCTCCTGTCTTGAAGCACCAGCCTTTGCTTCCTTGTTTTCTTCCATCTCATTCGCAGGCGATATAATTCCTTTTTCATCCAAAATTAATTCTTTCTCTTCTCGGTATTTAAGCGATGCTCTTTCTGAATGCTCTTGAGACCAACGCAAGGATGCTGTGCTACCATCTATCTCAAAGGAGATGCCATTAGACCGACCAGCACTTACCTGAGATACAGTTAGGCAGCCATGAATGCCACCTTCAAATCTCATCAGCGCGCTTGCAAAATCCTCAGTATCTACCGTTATAGTCTCAGAGGGAAAGCGAATCCGCTTGGGAATGAATGTTGCAAAGTCTGCGGCGATGCTTTCTAGTCTGCGATCAAGCAAAAATTCCGCTATATCTATCCAATGAGAGCCAATATCAGCAAGGGCTCTCGATGGTCCTCCATAGCGAGATTCGACCCGCCAGTCGTAATCATGGTCGAACAAGAGCCAATCTTGAAGATAAGTCCCGTGTATGGAATAGATTGTTCCAAGCTCGCCCTTGGATATCAATTCTTTTATATGCATAATGATTGGATAATATCGATAAACAAAATTGATAGCGGTTTTTAGATGACGATTCTTTGCTAAAGTCACAAGCGCTCCCGATTGCTTTGAATCTATGGTGAGCGGCTTTTCAGACAAAGCATATAAGCCTGCTTCGAGAATATCTCTATTTACATCATAGTGAAGCACATTGGGGGTACAGTTGTGCACGAGATCGAGACTCTCTCTTTTAAGCATTTCTTGGTATGAAGTATACCAAGCAGAGATATCGTAGTCGTCGCAGAGGCTCTTTATCTTGTTTGGATTGGGAGAACAAATCGCTGTCAATTCTGCGTAGCCGAGAGGCTCGATAGCTTTGATTGCCTTGAGATGAGATATGCCTATCTTGCCAATTCCGATAATCGCTACCCGAAGTTTTTTCATAGCTTTTTTTGGAGCGCTGATATAAGCTCTTTTGCCCTAGCAATCTGATCGTGCGATAATTGTATTGCATTGCTGTTCTGTTGCGATGTAGCTGCGGCTTCAATAAGGATGAGTTTGGTTTCCTGTTGCGTAACAGTATTGTGCCAAAGCCCCTTAGGAATATTGTAGACTTTGTTAAGCTCCATAGAGATAGCTTTCAGCTCGAAGCTATCATTAGTTATGTCCTCTAGCGCATATAGCAGGATACAAGTACCGCACAATAAAACAAAGAGCTCGTCGGTTTCATTGTGACGTTCCAAACAATCGATATTTTTTATATCATTCTCTGGCTTATAATTCTTGATGCCAACCATCCATTCTTTGTTCTCATAGACTCTTTGGAGGCCTTTTCCTTCATATTCATATTCTATTATACAACTCATAAATATATTCCTCTTGAAATACTTCCTTTTTATTCCAACAGCATGATGCATTGTTGCACGATATCATCTGCTGTAAGACCATACGCCTTGAAAAGATCTACAGGTTTGCCTGAACGTCCAAATTTATCCTGGATACCAATACGGGCAAACTTTATATTTGATTTGCCCACAAGGACTTCAGCGACAGCTGACCCTAGCCCTCCTATTATCGAATGCTCTTCAGCGGTCACCACGGCTCGACATTGAGAAGCTATTTCTAAAATCAACTCAGCATCGATTGGCTTTAGGGTGTGCATATTGATGACGCCAGCCTTTATGCCATGAAGAGACAATCTTTCAGCAGCTGCGAGTGCTTCTTTCACCATGAGCCCTGTAGCCACAATGCAGACATCACCAGGTTCACGCATGATATTTGCCTTGCCAATTGCAAAAGCACTGTCTTCATTTGTTATTACTTCGACAACCGGCCGAGCAACGCGAATATATACCGGTCCATCCAAGCTCGCGGCAGCGAAAACCGCCTTGCGGGTTTCAAAAGGGTCACAAGGAACAAGGATTGTCATTCCTGGTAGCACTCGCATTAGTGCGATATCTTCGATGCTCTGATGACTTGCACCATCTTCGCCTACAGAAAGTCCTGAGTGAGAGAGCCCAAATTTTACATTTGCATTGGGATATGCGATGGAATTACGAATTTGCTCATATGCTCTTCCTGCACCAAAGAGCGCGAAAGTACTTACAAAAGGCAAAAGCCCTGAATGGGCAAACCCCGCAGCTGCCCCCATCATATTCGCTTCAGCAAGACCAAAGTTGAAAAACCGATCGGGAAACTTAGATGCAAAAATACTCGTCATTGTCGCATGAGAAAGATCTGCATCCAGCACCACCACTTTTTGATCGATTGAACCAAGTTCGGCAAGCGCCTCGCCATAGGCGACTCTCAATGATTTGCTCTCAGACATTTTGCGTTCCTTTTAGCTCGCACATTGCTTGAGTGTACTCCTCGGTGTTGATCGGTTTGCCATGCCAGCCAACATTATTCTCCATGAATGAGATTCCCCTGCCCTTGACTGTCTCTGCGAGCACG